>CAMLOZ010000008.1 GCA_946481625.1 uncultured Haloferula sp.
GCCTTCCCCCCCTCGTCTCGCCTGCTTCCGCCACCAGCATCTCGCCATAGCGGGCGGACGGCACGCCGTCCTGCAGGACCGCATCGTCGCAGGCCATTTCCACCGCCCGGTCGTACTGGCGGAACAAGAGATGAACGAGGGGATGGAACCAGAAGAGGATCGCCCCCAGTTCAAGCAGCGCCCGTGACACGATATCGAAGCGACCCAGGTGGGCGAGCTCGTGGCGGAAGACCATCTCCTGCACCTCGGGGTCCTTGCGGAGGAATTCCTTGGAAACGAGAATCCGCGGGTGCAAGAGGCCATGAACAAGCGGCCCCGGAACATCCTCGCCCTCGAACAACCACGGCCGCGCTCCCTTCTTCATCCCCGCGCCGAGCTGCTGCAGCCGCTTCACGCCGGGATGCTCGGACGATACGGGAGTCGCACGGGCGAAACGTCCCACGCTACTCAGGTACTGCCAGCCGCGCCGCAGCAGGAAGAAGAACGCGCCCGCCGCCCAGATGCCGGTCGCGATCCAAGGCAGGGTTTCCGATCGGGCTCCCGGCACGCTTCCGGGCGGCGGCACCGATGGCACCGCCACATCCGCCCCTGCCAGCCCGGTCGGCAAGCCGGGCTCGAAGGCCCGGGTGACCTCCAGCACGGGCAGGGTGATACGCAGCGCTTCGGGCAATTGCGGGGACACGATTCCCATCACCAGGCCCGTCGCCAGCATGACGCAAACGATCCAGGACGGGGTTCGCCGCGATACCGCCGCAACAATCAATAGCAGCGGCAAGATGACACAAAGCCGGAGCGAGGCCTCCACCAGCCATCGGTAGAACTCCGCCACCAGATCGTGCATGGCGGATCAAATGCACAATTCAAAGCATCAAGCACGCGTTTTATTCGGTGCCGGACGCTTCAAGCGCCCTCCCCGCGGGATTTGGCTTTGCGAAGGATATCCTCCAGCATTTTCCGATCCTCCGGAGGAAGCGTTCCTTTCTCGCGTTTCAGGAAGGACGCCAATCCCAGTGACAGGGAGCCATTGAAGAAACTCCCCACCGCACGCTTCAGCAGGTCGAAGCCCACCTCCGTGGAATCGAGTACCGGCAGGTAAATATAGCGGTTCGCTTCCTTACGCATCGCGAGAAATCCCTTGTCGTGCAAGATCCCCAGAATCCGCCGCGCTCCGGAATTGGTCATCGGGCTCTCCAAGTTCTCACAGAGCGAGTCCGCCGAGACTTCGCTCAGCCGGTGCACCACATACATCACCTCCCGCTCGCGCCGGCTGAGGTTCTCGAAATCGAGGGGTTTGCGCTTCGATGCCATTTCGTTGGATCTACCTGCACATTTTTGTAGACCCTCGGATCGGTTTGTCTAGTGCGGAATCTGTCGGTTCCCCTCGCGGGCGGGGGAGGGAATCCGCATCTTTCCTCCTTGTCACCGTCTGCCGCCCGTTTCACGGTCGGGGTGTTCGCATGATTACCCGTCTGTATTCTGCCGCCCTGCGGGGTGTTGATGCCTTGGAGGTCGAAGTTGAAGTCAATGTCCGGGGCTCGGAGAAACCTCTCGTGATAGTCGTCGGCCTGCCTGATGCGGCGGTGCGGGAGTCATCGCAGCGTGTGATCTCCGCCATCAGCGCCTCGGCGCTCCATCTTGCGGATGGCACGAAGACCGTGAATCTCGCGCCTGCCGACCTCAAGAAGGAGGGGCCGTCCTTCGATCTGCCAATCGCGCTCGCGATGGCGTCGGCCAGCGAGAATCTGCAATTGGCAACCGACGATTGCTGCATTGTCGGGGAGCTGGCCCTGGACGGCGAAGTGCGCCCGGTGAAGGGCGTCTTGTCCATCGCGCTGGAAGCAAAGCGCTGCGGACGCACGCGGATTCTGGTTCCGGAAGCGAATGCCCCGGAAGCTGCGATCGTGGACGGCGTGCAGGTGTTTCCGATCCGCTCGCTTTATCAGGCATGGAAGTTCCTCCGGGGCGAAGAGACGATCCTGCCGTTCACCCTGGACCGTCGCGCATTCTTCGACTCCCATCGCAGCTACGAAGTCGATTTCGACGAGGTCAAGGGGCAGCACCATGTGAAGCGCGCTCTGGAAATCGCCGCGGCGGGAAATCACAATGTCCTGATGGTCGGCCCGCCGGGCACGGGCAAGTCGATGCTGGCCAAACGCATGGCGACGATCATGCCCGACATGACGGAAGACGAGGCGATCGAGACCACGAAGATCCACTCCATCACCGGACTGCTCGATCCGAAACGAGCCCTGCTTTCCACACGTCCTTTCCGGTCCCCCCATCACACCATCTCGGATGCGGGCCTCCTCGGCGGAGGTTCCAACCCGGGCCCCGGGGAAGTATCCTTGGCCCACAACGGCGTCCTCTTCCTGGATGAGCTCCCCGAGTTTCGCCGGAGCACCCTGGAGGTAATGCGTCAGCCGCTGGAAGATGGCACCGTCACGATCTCCCGTGCCGCGGGATCCTTGACCTTTCCCGCCAGGTTTCTCCTGGTTTGCGCTCTCAACCCCTGCCCTTGCGGATATTACGGCGACTCGAAGCGCGCCTGCCGGTGCAGCAGCCGCCAGATCGAGACTTACCGGCAACGCATCAGCGGGCCCTTGTTGGATCGCGTCGATTTGCATGTCGACGTTCCACTCGTGGACTACCGGGAGTTGTCTTCCGATGCCTCGGGCGGCGAATCTTCCGAGCTCGTCCGCGAGCGGGTACGTGCCGCGCGGAGACGGCAGCAAAGCCGCTTCAAAGGGAGGAGCACGATCACCAATGCGTCCATGCCGCCCCGCCTCGTCCGTGAGCACTGCAAACTGGACAACATGGGTGCCACCTATCTGGAGCACTCGATGGAACAGATGAACTTCTCGGTCCGGGCGCACGACCGCATCCTCAAGGTCGCCCGCACCATCGCCGATCTCGGCGGCAGCGAAAGCATCCGGCCCGACGACGTGTTGGAAGCGATACAATACCGCACCTTGGACCGGAATCTGTTCGCCTGACTCTGCCGATATACCCTGGGGGATTCTTCGTTTGCGCCTGATCCCGACGCGGGTAGTTTGGTCATCATGCAAGGTATGGTGATGCGTTTCCCGGCGCAAATCGTGGCCTGCGGGGTGATGGCTCACGGCAGTTTGGCAGCGGAACCGGTCGCTCCATCGAAGACGGCTCCACCCAAGATCGAACCCGGGCTCGAGGAAGCGGTGAATTGGAAGTGGAGTGTCGCCCCGCCGGAGAAAGGGGAGTGGGGGATGCCGCTTCCGGAATCGCTGGCACCCCGTCCGTCCGGAGCCGATGCGGCCGCCCCCGCAGAGGGGCGCCCGGCAACCTACGAGGTGGTGAAAGGCGACGCGCTCATCAAGATCGGCCGGAAGTTCAACATGACGGCGGCACAGTTGAAGCAGTTCAATGATCTGAAGGACGACCGCATTGTCATAGGCCAGATCCTGCGCATCCCCACGCCCGGAGAGTTGCTCGCGATGGTGCCGCCGCCACCGCCACCGACCCCGGAAACCGCCGGGCAAAGGGATAATGGCAAGTCGCCGGGAGACCCGGAACCCGGATTGGAGGCCGAACCGGTCAGCCCGCAGCAACTCGAGCTCGAGACCGTGCTGCTGCAAGTGTTCCTGGATCGCGAAATGTTTTCAGCGGGCGCGATCGATGGCCAGGGCGGGCCGATGTTTGAAAAGATCAGCCGGCTTTATCAGGAGACCCGCCCGGAGACCGCGAGCCCGGGTCAGCTGAAAGCCAAAGCCTTGGCTGCGGTGAAACAGCCCTACACCAACTACGCCCTGCGCGCGGAGGACTTCCGGTTCATCAAGCCGCGGGACATCGCGCCGACGGTGGATCCCCCCGCCAAACCATTGCCCGCGAGGAAGAAGACGGGAGCCAAAGCGGGCACGACCGCTCCGCCCGCACCGCCGGTCACCTATGAGGAATTGGTCTCGGCCGACTTTCTGGCGTACACGAGCGTGTGGGAGTTCGTTGCGGAACGCTTCCACTGTGACGAAGCGTTCCTGCGCCGCCTCAATGCGCGCATCGAAGAACCGCATGCCGTGGGAACGGTGTTCCAGGTGCCGAACGTGATTCCGTTTGAGATCGAAAAGGCGCTCGACCCGCCCTTGCAACCTGCCGCCGATCCCGCGAAACCTATCACGGCCACCGTGGTCGATCTGTCGTTGCTGAAGATCTTTCGCGAAGAAAAACTCATCGCCGTCATGCCGTTGGCTTCGGCGCGCCCCGGCCTCCACGGGCGCAATTCGTGGACGGTGCTGGATGCTATCCCCCGGCCGCGCATGGCCACCCGCCATGAACCGCGCGAGGCACCAAAAACGACACCGGCTCCCCCTGGCGGAACCCCGGAACCTCCTTCGAAAGCCGGCCAAACTCTCGCAGGCGGCCCCAACAATCCCGTCGGCATCCTCTGGATCAACCTCGCCAAGGCCAAGAATCCCGAGCCTTTGCCCTATGGGCTCCACGGCACCAGCATCCCGGCCAAGATGAAGTCCCAGGAAGGCATCGGCGGATTGCGTCTCGCGAATTGGGACATCGCCCGGGCCGTTCGACTGATGCCAGTCGGAACCCCACTGCAGTGGCCCGCTGAAACGAGCCGGAGGGTCCTCCGGTAGCGCGGGAGGATCCTTTCAACCCACTGGAAAGATCAAGCCTTGCATTTCCGCCGGATGGATCGATGGGTGAAGTGGAGTCGCGGCGTGGGATCGGCGATGCGACAAACGGCGTTGCATATTGACCGATGTGTCGCACCCGGCGTGGCAATTTGACACCCGTTTTTGCACCCTCATAGCGGCAACTTGTATCGCACATTCATGCAATCGTTTGAAGGACAAGGGTTGCAGGGCGGTCGGGAGGGAGGGCACGCGCAGTGCTAGGAAGTATCAAGGAATTTGCTTCGCGCTTGTCTTAACGTTGTAAGTACAATTACGGAGTGGAATTCGGGAATAATCGGACGCCTTGCGGCGTTTAACCCTATAGAAGCCCGGCTCAGCCCGGGACACTGCCATGTCATACGATTCCGACTCCAGTTTGAAGGTCTACCTTCGGGAGATCTCAAGAACTCCCCTGCTCACGCCCGAGGAAGAGGTGAAACTCGCCCGCCGGATCAAGCGTGGTGACAAGGACGCCCGGACCCACATGATCAAGGCGAACCTCCGGCTCGTCGTGAAGATCGCTCAGGACTATTCCGGTTACGGTTTGCCGATCTCCGACCTGATTTCCGAAGGTAACATCGGCCTGATGAAGGCAGTGGAACGCTTCGACCCGAAGAAAGGGGGCAAGCTCTCGACCTACGCCGCCTGGTGGATCAAGCAGTCGATCAAGCGTGCTCTGGCCAACCAGAGCAAGACGATCCGCCTGCCCGTCCACATGGTGGACAAGATAGCCAAGATGCGCCGCATTTCGACCTTGTTGGCGGAAGCCCTCGGCCGGGAGCCCACCGACGAGGAGTTGGCCGAGGAAGTCGGCCTGCCGCGCCGCAAGCTCGCCATGCTCAAGCAGGCGTCCCAGCGCCCGACTTCGCTCGACGCCCCGATCAACGAGGGTGAAGCGACCGAATACGGCGAGATCATCGGCGACGACCGCGCGGAAGACCCGCTCGAAAGCCTTTCCGAGAAGAACCTTCATGGCGAACTCGGCGGCCTGCTCGACGTGCTCGACAAGCGCGAGCGCCGGATCATCGACGAACGCTTCGGTCTTACCGGCAAAACCCCGATGACGCTCGAAGAGGTCGGCCGCGAGTTCGGTGTCACCCGCGAACGCATTCGTCAGCTTCAGAATGTGGCGCTGACCAAGATGCGCAAGGCCCTGCGCCGCAAGGACAAGCCGCTTCCCAAGCCGGTCTCGGACGGGCTGCCGGCAACCTGATCGCCTCTCTGGTGGATTGTTTGGAGACTCAGCCGCAGGCATCCTGCGGCTGTTTCTTTTCCAAGGAGGCGGGCATCTTGCGCCCCTGTCCTTCGGATCCCGGATTACATCCTGAAGTCCTCGCCCAGATAGTGCTTCCGGGCCATTGGATCGTTCACCAGGACCTCGGACGCTCCTTCGAGGATTACCCGTCCGTCGTGGATCAGGAAAGCGCGATCCACGATCGAGAGCGTCTCGCGGACCGAGTGGTCGGTGATCAGGATCGCCAGGCCGTCGCGCTCGCGCAGTTCCCGCACGATCGCCTTGATGTCTTCCACCGCGATCGGGTCGATACCTGCGAAAGGCTCGTCCAGCATCAGCAGTCGCGGATCGGTGCATAGCGCCCGGGCGATCGCGAGGCGGCGCTTTTCACCGCCGGAAAGGGCAATCGCTTCCGAGTTCCGCACCCGGCTGATCTTGAAACGTTCGAGCAGGTTCTCGGCGCGCGCGATGCGCTCCTTCTTCGAAAGACCCGGCCGGGTCTCGAGCACCGCGAGCAGGTTCTCGAAGGCAGTCAGCTTGCGGAAGACCGACTCTTCCTGCGGCAGATAGCCCAGCCCGAGACGCGCCCGGCGGTGCATCGGCATGCGCGAGATGTCGTTGCCGTTGAACTGCACGGTACCCGCATCCGGCGGTACCAGCCCGGCGATCATGTAGAAGGATGTGGTCTTGCCCGCCCCGTTCGGGCCGAGCAGCCCGACGATCTCGCCGGGGGAAACACCCAGGGACACCCCGTCCACCACGGCGCGTCCACCGTAGCATTTGCGGAGGCCGGTGGCGGTGAGCAAGGCGTGGCCGTTCGAGGAGGACGGGGAGGAAGGCATTTCAGCGGGAATTCGTTTTGGGCTCGTCCTTCTTCTTCTGCTCCTTCTTCGTGTCCACCTTGATGTCGGCACGCATCTCGCCGTCGCGGGTCACCGCGTACTGAGGCTCGCCGTCCTTGAGATAAACCAGGATGTAGGCGTCGTTCCCTTGCACGGAGACCGTATTGCCGTCGATCACCACCCAAGGCGAGCCGCCCTTCAGGAGCACCTGCTCCTTGTCGAAATCATAGACGGCCAGATGGGCGCAAGCCTTCACCGGCTTCTTCCCGGGCTCCTTGGGCTTGTAGTCGATCATCACCGTGCCGGTCGCGATGATCCGGCTGATATCCTCCGCACTACCGGGACCACCCGCCGCCTTCCTGGCTTCCTTCTCGGCCTTCCACTTCTCGGCTACCGCAGGATCGACCGGCTTCGGCGGCGCGGGCTTCTGGCCTTCGGGAGTGGCGGCCCCCTCCGGAGCGGGCACATTGGCAGGAGCGGGCGGTGCGTCTTTCGGCGGCGAGACCTCGTCCGGATTCTTCTTCGGTCCCTCCTTGGCCTCTTTCTGGGCCAGCTTTTCCTTCATGAAGGCCTTCACCTCGTTCTGCGCCGTCAAGGTGAACTCCGGGTTGTCCACCTTCACGTCCTTGAGGAAAACGATCAGCCCTTCCTTGTTGTCGATGAAAGCCCCGGACTTGGAGGTGATGGTCGTTTCTTCCCCGATCTTTTCCGAGACGGGAGGCCGCGGCACGTCGCTCGTGACCGACGGCTCGGGTTCCGCCAGCAGCGTCGTCAGCGCCGCCGCTTGGAAAAAAGCGTTCATCGAGATCCGGGCGTCTTCCGACTTGCCCTTCGCCTCGGTGAGCACCTTCTCCGCGGCGGCCTGTTCCGCGAGCACCTTGGGCCGGCTGCTAACCGATTCCTTCGCGATACGGGCCAGATCCTCCTGGCTCGGCCTCAGCGCGGCAGCTTTCTCTTGGGAAGTCATCTCCGGGCCCAGCTCCTGCGCCGGGAGCGGGAACACGGAGGCCATGAGGAGGGCACCGGCGGCGAGTCCGCGGCGGGCAGGGTTGGCGTTCATGGAAGTTTTGATGGGCTTGCGGGATACCGCCTTCACGGGGCCGTGAAGGAATCCGCGGTCGTTTGCGATGTCGAATACCAGGCCGGTGCCGGTGACATCCATTTCCTCCGACACGAAGGAAACCGGCTCGTCCGTACTCAGGAGCTTTTTGGTGGCGTTGAAGTCGGCCGTCTTGAGGTCGATCCGCCCGCGGGGGCTCTGGTCAGGTCGGAAGAATTCGATCTCCAGATTCTTCCCTTTGATTTTCTTCTTGGTCACGATCTTCAGCTCCTCCGCCGTAAGCGTGCTGGTGAGGTTCAGATCGAGATCATAGCTCGGCAGGATGACGTCCTTGAGGATGCTGTTGTTGGGAAACAGCGTCCCCGCCAGGAAGCCGGCTTCTTCAGCCTCCTCGGGATCCTCGTCTTCCACCGGCGGATTCTGCGCCTGCACCTGCGTCACCGCCAGCGACGCGCAGATCAGGCCGCGCGCGAAAAGAGCGGCGGCGAACCTGCGGGAGCGGCGGGGAAAAAAGGGCACGTACGGGAGCGGGGATGAGGATCAGGCACCGTGGGCGGCATGGTGGATCGCCACGAGTCTGACGAGCAAGTCCTCCAGAAATTCGAGAGGAATTTGATTCGGTCCATCGGAAAAAGCGTTCGCCGGGTCGGAGTGGGTCTCCAGGAAGACGCCATCCACGCCGGTGGCGACCGCGGCGCGGGCCAGCACCGGGGCCAGCTCGCCGTCACCGCCGGTCGTCCCGCCCAGCCCGCCGGGGCGTTGCACGGAGTGGGTGGCGTCGAATACCACCGGCAGCCCTTCCTTGCGCATCCAGTAGAGCGAGCGCATGTCCGCCACCAGATTGTTGTAGCCGAAGGTGGTGCCGCGCTCGGTCAGCAGGAAATTCCGGCACCCGAAGGCCCGCAGCTTCTCGGCGATGTTCACGGTGTCCCATGGGGCCAGGAACTGCCCCTTCTTCACGTTCACCGCACGGCCGGTCTTGGCCGCCGCTTCCAGCAGGTCCGTCTGGCGGCACAGGAAGGCGGGAATCTGCAGCAGGTCGATGTGTTCCGCCGCGATCTCGGCGTCCTGCGGCGAGTGGATGTCGGTGGTCACCGGCACGCCCAGCTCCTTGCCGATCTCGCCGAGGATGCGGCAACCCTCCTCGACCCCCGGGCCACGGAAGGACTTGACCGAAGTCCGGTTGGCCTTGTCGTAGGAGGCTTTGAAGAGATAATGGATGCCGGTCTTCTTCGCGATCTCGTCAATGGAGCGGGCCATGTCCCAAGCGAAGGATTCGGACTCCAGCGCACAAGGACCGAGGATGAAGAAGGGCACCGGTCCCCCGACGGGGACGCTGCCGATTTGGAAGGGTTCGAACGACATGATGGAAATCAGGAAGCGGAGATAGATCCAAACGACCGTTTAGCCCGCCGCTTTCTCATATAGAGGACGTAAGTTGGCAAGAGCGGTCGAGAGAAGTTTTTCCTCCGTCTCGGTCAAATTGCCCTGCGTTTTTGCCACCAACATCTCCAGGGAATCGATCACGGACTTGGCGGCACGCAGGTTCAAGGTTTTTTCCCCGGTCCCGGGGTGGGGGATCTGCCCCAGGAATAGCCCTGCATTCTGCGCCTGCAGGATGACGAATTCATTGAAACGAGGATCGGCGGCGGGCATGCGCGCGAGGGTGAAGAGCCTCGCCGGAACTTCCAAGCGCCAAGAATGGAAGGAGTCGAACGGCATGAAAAAGCCGGTGGAGCGCGAGTGCTCCACCGGCCCGAAATGCGAGATGTCAAACAATGGCGCGATCAGCCCCGGCCCGGCCTGTGGCCGTTCCCGTTCCCATTACCGTTGCCGTTTCCGTTGCCATTACCGTTTCCGTTGCCATTTCCATTACCGTTTCCGTTGCCATTGCCGTTCCCATTACCGTTGCCGGTTCCGGGCTGCTTCTTGCCGACATCGGAGCGGGCGGCTCCGCTCCGGAGGGCTTTGGCTTCTGCCTTGTCGATGGTGCCGGCGCGGAGGAGGCGCTTCACCAGCTTCACCGAGGAGGACACGAACTTGCCATGGTTCTTCCAGCCGCTTTCGGGTTCGAGCGCGGCGAAGAGATCGGCGATCGAGCATCCGTCCTCGTCCACCCGGTTTTCCACCCCGGTATCCAGGTCGCCGAAGATCACCGTGGGCGTGAGGATCGAGTCCGGGCAATGGTCGTCGATGTCCGGCACGCCGTCGCCATCGGTGTCCACCGCGGCGGTATAGACATGCACGGCTCCTCCGCCGATCAGCGGCTCGCCGATCGCGAAGCCGAGGCCTTCGATTGCAGCCACCGCGGTGCCGAGGCCCCCTCCGGAGACGCCTTCATAGAAGCTCGGCTCGGGAGCGACCGGGGCCGGGATCACGGACACCATCGGCAGGGGTGCCGCGCCGGGATAGCCGATGAGAAGTTCGGTCGTTCCGTTGAGATCGACGTCCAGCGCCCCGCCGGGAACCACCGGCTGCCCTGCGGCAGCACCGGCAAGGGAAAGATCGGCGATCAGGGTGAGATCGCTTCCGGAAAGCAGGAATGCCGAGCCGCCGGAACCGGAACCGGCCACGAGGTCGGGCACCGAATCCCCGTTGCGGTCATCCACCGACCCCACCCGGCTACCCAGACGCGCGAGCGCGATGGTGCCCGCCGAGGTGGCGATCTCCGTCCCATCGGAACTGCGGATCAGTTGCACCGTGCCGTTGCCGGCCAAAGCGCCCGGCGAGCCCACGGCGAGATCCGGAAGACTGTCGCCGCTCAAGTCACCCACGGTCGCGAGCGATGCGCCGAATTCGGAGGCGACCGCGAGCGGCGCAAGCGTGCGGATCAGCGAACCGTCCGAACCGGACACCACCAGCACGCTGCCATTCAGGGCGGCTGCGCCGGGAGCTCCGATGAAAAGGTCGTCCTTGCCGTCGGCATTCTGGTCGCCGGCATCAGCCAAGGCTGCGCCGAAAAGCGATCCCGCGCCCGGTGAGGCCGTGGTGATGGTTTGGAGCACGGAGCCGTCCGCACCGGAGAAAATGGAGACCGAACCGGCCCCGCCGGTGGCTCCCACCGCGAGATCCAGCGTGCCGTCGCCGTTCGCATCCAGCACCGCAAGGGAGCTGCCGAAGGCTTGGCCCGCCGTGCCGACGAATTCATGGAGGGTCGTGCCATCGTCCCCGCTCACGACGAGGACCTGCCCGGCACCGCCGGAGAAACCGGGGTCGCCCACCGCGAGATCCGGGATGCCATCGGCATTCCAATCTCCCGTGGCGATGATTGTGGAACCCAGGAGGGCGTTGTTGGCCCCGGCGGAAATGGTGAAGCGGAGCGAGGCGGCCATCGACGGCGCGGCAAGCGTGGCTGCGCTTGCGGCGATGATCATGGCTCGGGTGGATGTAAGGGTGGGCGACTTCATGGTCGGTGTGTGGGACTAGTCTTGGGTGTAATCGGGGGAGCTTCAGCAAATCGAAATATCAGGATCCTGTTAAAAGACTCCTTGATGGTTAAGTTTGCCTAACTAACTGCCGGGGAGCGCCTTGAATGCCACGCGTAGCATGCTGTTCAGATGCCCGCCATGGAACGCAGGAGACGCCTCCAAAAGGCAATGACGCGGGGGAATCGGTTCAGGTTACCTGAAATTCTTGTCCCCTTGGTCCTGCACCGAAAAAGAACGGTCGCCCGTTGAATCGGCAGCGGTGATCCCGCGGCTAAGGGGCCACCGCTGCGTGTTTCCAGAAAAGCCTGCCTTCAGGCGGATCGATTCGGAAGACCCGCTCTCCGCTCGCCCCGGGGGCCGAACTATCGGAGACCAAAGTCATCCCGCTCTCCGCCTCGGAGGCCACTTTCCATGAGTTCAGATCGCGGCTGCACCACAACCGGTGGCTGAAGTCGGCGCTCCGTGACAGGCCGCTGATCGGGATTTTCAGGAGGCGCTGCCCTTCTTCCGAAGTCATCCCCGGCAAGGTGTCCGTGGCATGGGGGTCGGTGCCGAAGATGAATTCCAGACCGTGATCGATGCCGTCGCCATCCGCGTCGTCCTCCGGATCCGCTCCCAGACCATGATGGAGAGTCCAAGCGAGAAACCCGTCTCCTCCTTGGCGCAGGCGCACATCGTCGTAGATAATGTTTCCTCCTTGATCCGTGGTGGTCGAGCGAAGCTCCAAGGTCAATTCTCCCGCTTCAGAGGCCAGCACCGGGATCTCCCGCAATTCGTAGCCGTCCTCCCAGGTTTGGTCGATCGTCCTGACAAGCCTGGCCACAAGACGTCCGTTCGAATGGACCTCGCCGGTCATGTCCTCTTCGCCCCAAGAAACATGCCGGGCGTGGAGAAACGAAAACGTGTAGCACGCATGCGGCTGCAGTCCGGTGATCGTCTGGGCGATGCCGCCCGGCCCGTGCCCGCCGGTGTCCAGTGCCTTCGTGCCATGAGGAGCCATCGCACCGCCACTCTCGATGACGTCCACGTTCTCCCGGGTCACCCGCCAGCCCGGTAGGGAAAGCTCGGCAAGATGCGGATTGCCAACCGGCCCATAGTTGTGCGGGTCCGAAGCCGGGTCGCTGGTTGCCTGCTCGAAGCTCCCGTTGGCAAGCCGTCTGCCCCCGCGCGCGTCGGATACCTGGGTCAGGCCGGACCACGCATGTTGGGGCGGTGACGGCAGGCTGCCGGTAACGATGGAAACGCTGTCGATCAAAAGTCCCGACGGCCCGGGCTCGAGCGACTCGATCCGCAGCAACGCATTGCTGGAACTGGCCGTGAATTCGAACCCGCCCGAAAAAAGGAATTCCAAACTCTGCCCGGTGTGGATCTCGGCGATCACCTCGCCGTCGATCAGGACCCGCGCGTGGGACAAGACCCACGATTCCTGGGTGTTGTCCCGGTAGGCCAACTTCAAGGTGTGGGTTTCCCCGGGACTCAGTCCGGAGAAGCCTTGCTGAATGAAGCCGCCCCGGAGGGCCAGGCTTTTGCTTCCCGCATGGACCTTCGAGGTCTCGATTGTCACCCCGGAGGACGTCCACCCCGTCAGATTGCTCTCGAAGCCGAGGTTCGTCCCCGTCGGCACCGCGAATGACGCTGCCGGCGGAAACGTAACCAGCAGGAGAAACGAGACCCTCGCGCGGATGGGGCGCGGAACGAGGCTGGACCGGGGGAAATCCATGGTGCGGCGCAGGGCAGGGAGGCGGTGGTAGCACATCGATCAGATTTGCGCCAACCCCGATTGACTGATCCGGACAAAAACGAAGAGGCGGGCATTTCCATGCCCGCCTCCCCGGAAACTCGATTCAAAACCCGGCTCAGCCGATCACCTCCGGCCAATCCGTGTGGAAGAACTCCCCGCGCGGCTTGTCCGTGCGCTCGTAGGTGTGCGCCCCGAAGAAGTCCCGCTGCGCCTGCAGCAGGTTCGCCGGCAGCACCGCGCTACGGTAGCTGTCGTAGTAGCCCAGCGAGGCCGAGAACGCCGGCACCGGAATGCCCGCGAGCGTGGCGGTCGCGATGACCTCGCGCCAGTTCTGCTGGAACTGGTTGAGCAGGTCCTTGAAATAGGGTGCCAGCATCAGGTTGCTCAGCTCGGGGTTCGAACGGTAGCTGTCCGTGATGTGGTTCAGGAAGCGGGCGCGGATGATGCAGCCGCCGCGCCAGATGGCGGCGATCTTGCCGAGGTCGAGGCCCCAGTTCTTCTCCCTGCCCATGGCGGCGATCAGGTCGAGGCCCTGCGCGTAGGAGATGATCTTCGAGGCGAAGAGCGCATCGTGCACCTTCTTCACCAGCTCGGCCTTGTCGGCGGAGATCTCGGCCTTCGGGCCTTGCAGCTCCTTGCTGGCGGAGACGCGGGCGTCCTTCATGGAGGAAAGGATGCGCGCTTCCACGGCCGCATTGATCGTCGAAATCACCACGGCATTCTCCACCGCGTTCATGATCGTCCACTTGCCGGTGCCCTTCTGACCCGCGGTGTCGAGGATCACGTCCACCAGCGCCTTGCCGGTCTCGGGATCCTGCTGTTCGAAGATCTTCGAGGTGATCTGGATCAGGTAGCTCTCCAGGTCACCGTTGTTCCAGTCGGTGAAGACGGTGGCGAGTTCGGCCGGGGTGAAGCCCGCGGCCTTGAAGATGTTGTAGGCCTCGCAAATGAGCTGCATGTCGCCGTACTCGATCCCGTTGTGGATCATCTTCACGTAGTGGCCGGCACCGCCGGGGCCGATGTGCGTCACGCAGGGCTCGCCATCCACCTTCGCGGAAATGCTCTCGAAAATCGGCTTCATCACGTCCCAGGTCGAGGCCGGGCCGCCGGGCATGATCGAGGGACCCTTCCGCGCGCCTTCCTCGCCGCCGGACACGCCGGCACCGATGAAGCGGAAGCCGAGGTCGCCGAGCCACTTGTCGCGGCGCTCGGTGTCCGTGTAGAGCGAGTTGCCGCCGTCGATGATGATATCGCCCTTGTCCAGCAGTGGGATCAGCGACTCGATCACCGCATCCACCGGACCGCCCGCCTTGACCATGATCATGATCTTGCGCGGCGAGGCCAGCGATTGGACGAACTCCTCGAGGGACTTGGCACCCACCAGTTTCTTGCCGGGATGAGCGGCGACGAACTCCTCCGTGACGGAAGTGGTGCGGTTGTAGACGGACACCTGGAATCCACGGGACTCCACGTTGAGGACGAGGTTTTGGCCCATCACGGCCAGGCCGACGAGGCCGAAATCGCTGTTGCTCATGGT
The DNA here is from genome assembly GCA_946481625.1 of uncultured Haloferula sp. The sequence goes on from CAMLOZ010000008.1 coordinate 14,501, forward strand.
GATCAAACGGTTCGGGAAACGGCGGCGATGTAGGGAACCCGCGCCTTTGGTGCAACCCCTTGTTGCCATCATGCCATGCATTCCCCACATTCGCGCTGTGAACTTGCCCAATGCCATCACCGTCTCCCGCCTGTTCCTCACAGCGGTTTTCGTTGCGGCGGTGGGCTTCCCGGGAACAACCGGCTACGCGATCGCCCTCGTCACCTTCTCGATCGCCGCCGCCACCGACTGGCTGGACGGCTATCTGGCGCGGAAGCTCGGCCTCGTCACCCCCCTCGGCAAACTCCTCGACCCCCTCGCGGACAAGATCCTCGTCTGCGCCGCCTTCGTGTATTTTTCCGCCCAGCCGGTGGCTGGCTACCACTCCCCGGTCTGGGTCACCGCCCTGATCATCGCGCGCGAATTCCTCGTGACCGGCCTCCGCCAGATCGCCGTGGAAGCCGGCCAGGTCCTCGCCGCCGATCGCCTGGGCAAATGGAAGACCACCTTCCAGCTCACCTTCTGCATCACCGGCCTCGTCTGGCTCACCTTTTCCTCGATGAAGGAGCTCGGTGCCATCGGGGGCTTCCTGCGGGATCTGGCGAATCCGAAGTCCTGGCTCATGCCGATCTCCCTCTGGACCGCCGTCGCCCTCACGATGATCTCAGGCGCGAACTACGTCTGGAGCAGCCGCAAGCTGCTTGTCCCGTCGCGCTAGCCTGCTGCGTCCTCCTTCACCAGCCGCGCCTTGATCTGGGCCAGCACCGAATCGAAGGCCAAGCCCTCCGCGTCCGGCTGCCGGCTCGATGACACAAACCGCGGGATCAACCCCGGCGGCACTCCCAGCCGCGCGTCCAGGCGCGTCGGATCCACCTCCGGGTGCAAGTCCGCCCGGTGATATTGCAGCGCCAACGCCACCGAATGCAGGTCGTAGCCGTTCCGCTTCGTGTTGTCGGAAAGCCGCATCAGGCTGTCCCAGGTGTCCTTGAACCGCGCCGGGTCCACATCCACCACGAAAACGATCCCCGCCACCGCGCGGAGCAAAAGCTCCTCCGCCGCATTGTACTCCACCGCCCCGCTCAGCGAATGCGCCGCTACGTGGAGGAACCGCCCGTCCGGCAGCGTCTGCGGCTCCGTCCACTCGACCCGGTGCACCCGGATCGAGCCCACCTGGTGTTCCCGCACCGTCGCGGAACTGCAGCGTGCCGCCACCGCCCGCAGGATCGCCAGCTTGCCGGTGTCGGCCGCCCCCGCGAGGGCAACCTTCACCGATACCTGCCGGCCGTCTTGCTGCACCGTCATGCGGACGGATTCGCTCAGAGCCTGCCCAGTTCGCGGGCGACGATCATCAGGGTCTCGCGCACGCCCGGGGCGAAGGAACCGTCGTTCTGCACCGCCAGGATCACGTTGCTCTCGCGGATGAATTCGATCGGCACGCTGCCGCAGTAGAGCTTCACCTGACCGACGCCGAAGCCCAGGCCGCTGATCACACGCTTGAAAGAGTCCACCGTCGCATTGTCCGCAGACGGGATGCGCGCCACATGGCGGATACCCGGCAAGGCGCGGGCCCGCTGGAGCATCTCGTCCGCGCTCAGTTCCCGGTCCACGCCGAAGATCGCGCGCAGCTCGAGCTGGCGGATCGAGCGGGAATCGGACTCGTAGGAATCCGTCTCCACGGCCGCGGGGGCCGGTGCCGGTGCCGGAACAGCGGCGGGCGCGGGCGCCGCGGGAGCCGCCGCAGCGGGTGCCGGAGCCGGAGCAGCGGCAGCAGCCTGCTGGACCGGCACGGCCGGTGGCACCGGCGGCGGATCCTGCGTGAAGGCGAAAGGCGACGAGGACGAAGCTGCGGACGCCGCGGCGGGGGCCGGCGTGGCCGTCGCAAAGGGCGAAGTCGCCGCCACCGGAGCCTCGAATGGTGAACCCGTGCCCTCCGCCGCGAAAGGAGAGCGCGCTTCCACCGGCGGCGGATCGCCTGCGGCCGGACGACGGTCCGGCAGCTTCACCGGACGGCCCGGATCGGGGGCCAGGCGAGGCGGATTGTCTTCACGCAGCGAGGCAAAAGGGGACTCCGGTTCCGACACCACGGCGAATGGGCTCGCCGCCGGCCCATCGTCCGCGACGGCAAAGGGGCTCTTGGCGGGAGGTGCAGGCGCGAAGCCTTCCTGGGGTTCGAAAATACCGCGGCTGCTGTTCATGGGAGTCGGACTTTGTTAGAGAAATGATACGATCCGCCGCGTGAATAGCTTCACGGATGCGGAAAGTCGAGCCTCCAAATGGCAGATGTCAACTTGAACGCCCCCGCTCCCCCACCCCGGGCGGAGCTACCGCCCGGGCCCGCACTACCGCCAAACCTTACCGCTCTTCCACCGGCACCGGCGGCTTCGCTTCAACCGCCTCGCCGACCGGGCTCACTACCAGCTCCAGCGGCTTCCCGCCGTTCCGCACGATCGCCACCGGCTTGCCCGCCGCGCACAAGACGCTGCCGATGATCGTCACGTCGCGATATTCGTAGTTGGTGGAATCCTTGTGCACCGAGGTCGGCACCTTGATCTGTGTCCCGACACTGTAGAAAACGTGGTATCCACCCTCGGTCTCCCTCACCCTGTACTCGCACCTCAGGACCGATTCCTCTTTCCCCGCGATCTGCTGGGCCGTGAACGTGGGTCCAGACCCGGTGAGCTCCAGATCGATCTCGTTCCCTGTCGTCGTCGTGCCTTGCAGACGGATCGTGATGTTGTGCCCCAGCCCGCCATCCTCTCCGGCTGAAACGTTGCCCGGGGGTGTCCCCCGCGGACGGGGTGGACGTTGGCCCTCTTGGGCTGCGAGCGGCAAGACCAACAATGCGGCAAGAATCGATAGGATAGCTTTCATGGCATAAGATGAACTCCGCCGGACATGATTTTATTCAGTGGAAGATCGTCAGATCATCTCCAATCCGATCTTCCCCGATCCCGCAGGCAGAGGGAAAGAGGTTGTGGTCAAGGGGATCGTTTTGACCCGGGGCTGGTAGCCGGTTGTCCGCGGCCGGCTTGGTCTGCGATGGTCTTCTCCATGAAGATCCCGGCGAATTCGTCATCGTTGTACCTCGGGATCTCCCGGAGCCCGAGCTTCTGAAACAGTTGGAGCGCCGCAATCGCGCGGCGTGTCGTGTCCAGCCGCAGGGCCGCATATCCCAGGCGCTTGCTCTCCTCGATTGCCACCGTGCAAAGCTCCCGGCCCAATCCCTGACCCCGGTATTCTTCACTCAGATAGAGACGCTTCAGTTCGGCGACTCGATCTGAAAGGCGGCGCACGCCAACACATCCTCGGATTTCGGAGTCGGCCGCCACCACCACGAAGAACGCCCCGCGGCCTCCCAAATACGCGGCCTCAATGTCGCGAATATCGGAATCCTTGCTGTCAGGAAGGAACTCGTGTCCCAAACGGGTGAACGCAGAACCGAGGAACGACACCAAGCCCTGTTTGTCGCCGGTTACAAATGCTCGCACAACGGGCTCGGCTTTCATCGCGGGTTGATTCCTTAAGCTCGCGGCGGGGCAGGTATTAGGAGCGACGCCTTGTTCTCCTGCATTTTGGCGGGGTGAAGCTTCGAAGCGCCTCTTCGGCCATCTCCCGAACCAGAGGGCGTAGCGGACCGCCCATCCCACCTGTCTCGGATAGTTTGGTCGAGCGGAGGTAATCCTGAATGAAATCCGTTCCGATGATTGGCAGCAGCCGTCCAGCCTCGGCAACGACTGATAAATCGTGGGTGTCCTTCATGGACGCGACCAATGAAGCGACGTCCTGATGATCGAATGCTCCGTGAGAATGAAGCGCCAATCCAATCCTGAGGTCGCTGCTCCCCAAAGTGCGTTGCGAAATCCGCAACCGAAGTGCGTCTGCGATCGAGCTGAACTCGGACTCGCGCAGCGGTCGATTCGCGGGCTCGGTTAGGTATGCGTCGATCCGGAAGGCTGCAATCGCGCTCGCCCTTCCGTCAGCAGAGCGATACTGGTTCAGCAAGTCCTCGCAATACCTTGTCGTCTTCCTGGCTTCATCAAAGGACAGACCGACCTTCCGCTTGGATGCGGCGATCTGTTCTCGCAGGATCTGTATCAGGTCCTCGTCCATTTTTAATGGCTAACGTCGAAGGCCTCCTACACCTGCCGTTGGGCGCGGCCTCGACTGCGGGTTGAGGGTTGAATGACCACGAGAAATGGAACTCGTAGCGGAGCAGGTGTTAGGAGCGCCGCATTGTTGGGCTTGGATTTCATTTCGCTTGGCTCTCGAATTTTGCCACCAGATCTTCCAACTGTTGGCGCTCTTCGTCGGTCGCATCGCCTGTGAATGAAGCCAAGATCCCGGCAACAAGGTAGTAGTCCTCTTCGTCTCGAATACGGCCGCGCTTCAGGAGGGCTCGGAACTGCCGTGAGTAGCGTCTGCGGAGTTCCGATAGAGGCAAAAGTCCCCTCGCGATAAAATCTCTATCGATAGCCTCGACTTCGTCTTGGGGCATGTCCCAAGACATCTCGAGCGTGTCGCCGATCGCCATCCCAAGACCTGAGCGAGCCTTGGACATACTCTCCTTCTCGAAGCGTTCGAGTACGGCGACCGGATGATGCTCGGGAGGTAAAGTTGCGCTCGGAGGAAATCGATCTTCCCATGCGACCCAGAACGCCTTCAGCGCCGGGTATTCTTCTGCGGTGATCTTCGGCATATTCTTGGCCCAACGTCGAAGTGTAGGCAACCAGCGGACTGAAGTGGAGCCTGAATTCACCACTGGAGCAGACCAGCCCGCGGGGTTGCCTACCATGGCTTGTTGGTCCCGTCTGTTCCTTGGTGAGGATCGCGCTCCCGGTC
>CAMLOZ010000009.1 GCA_946481625.1 uncultured Haloferula sp.
ACCGGGGGCCGTGTCCATGCGGATATATCCATGATATCGCATCACGGATTTTTCATGTTGAAAGCATGGACAAAATCCGCAGCCCTCCCAAATCTCCCGCCCGTGAAACTCTCTCCCGTCCTCGCTGCGGCTTCGATCCTGCCCGCCTCGCTTTCCGCTCATCCGATCAAATGGACGGCTACCGGCACAGTCACCCAAGTGAGTGCCGGTGTCTACGGAAGCGTGGCGGTCAACGATCCGGTTGAGGTGGCATTTTCCTACGACTCCGACTCCTACATCAACGGGCTGGCCGCGCTGGAAGTTCAGAATGGAATCTTCCAGTACAAGGCCGAATTTTCGGATGCGGTGAAGCTGAACATCAGCGTGAAGATCGGCGAGCAAGCCTGGGAGGCGTCCCTGCCGGTTTCTCCGCGGGGCGAGGGAGTCTATTCGTTCCACAGTCTTTCGTGGGACGGCGGCGGCTCTCCGGATACCCTCACGCTCACCGTTTCTACCAGCGACAGCGGAACCTTCCCTGCATTCCCCTATACCGGGCCTAATACGGCCCGCCGCATGGAGATCATTTTGACGGACACTGTGCAGCCTTGCGATTTTCTGCACGGCCAAGACCTACCGGGAGGCGAGACCGATATTTCGCAGATCACGGCCGCCACCGGAAGTATCACCGCGGGCCTCCATGCCATCCGTTTCGCGTTGGATCTCCCCAGCATCAAGGTGATCGAAGAAGAACCCAAGATCCCGATCACCATCCAGCGCACGCTCACCGGGCTGGAACTGAAATGGCACGGCAAACCCGGGGTCGTGTACCAATTGCTGGAGAGCGACGATCTGACCGACTGGGAATTCGTCTCCGATCATGAAGGTCTCGACGAGGAAATCAGCGTGACGGTGGAGCCCTTCGAGCTTCATCCGGAGCGGCGTTTCTACAAGGTGATCGAGCTTTGAGCGGGCGCTCAGATCCGTTTTTCCTCGATGTCATAGACATCGAACCAGTGATACACGATGCGGTCCTTCGGGATGAATTCGTCGATGTAGTCTTCGAGGAAGGTCTGGAGTTCGATGTCCGTCTCGCTGATGCGCTTGTCGCGAAGGCTGTTGTTCCAGCGGATCACGTCTTCCTTCGAGCCGTTCTTCGCATGCTCGCGGATCCAGCGGTCCATTTCTTCGTCGGAGCGTCCCTCGGCCACGGCGTTGCGGAAGTCGTCGGGAGAGATGCCTGAGAATTCCAGGAACTGGCTGTCGAGCGGGCAGGCGTAGTGGTATTCGCCCTGGGTGCCGCAGAGTTCGGCGCGGCACTTGTCGAGGGCGCGGGCGGCGAGGACATAGCCCGCCAGTTTCTCGCGCGGGCTGCGTGGGAATTCCTTGGTTAGATCCTTGGCAAACTTGCGGACTTTCGGGTCGATGGTTTTCGTGCTCATGGGAAAAGCGGCCCTTGCAGGAATCATACCATGGGTCGGGAGGAACCGGGATCGCTCGGGATCAAGCACCGCGGGGCGGAGAAGAGTGGAGAACCACGGATCGGGCGGCGGCACCCTGCACGCCGGGGATTGCATCCCGCGACGGGGATGAACTTCCGTTTGCGCGCGCGAGGGTCCGGTTTTTCCTTCACCGGCCATGAACACGATTGACCGCCGCCATGCCCTCCGCCTCGGTGCCGCCGCCACTGCCGCGCCGTTCCTGAATCTCCGCGCGCAGGAAGGCGGCGGGAAGAAGCTGGGGATCGCGTTGCTGGGACTGGGCGATTACGCCACGAACCAGCTCGGGCCGGCGCTGAAGCACACAAAGAATGCGCGGCTCGCGGGAATCGTGACCGGTTCTCCCGACAAGGTGCCGAAGTGGCAGAAGGATCACGAGCTCCCGGACGGAAACGTGTACGACTACAATACCTTGGAAAAGATCGCGGACAACAAGGAGATCGATGTCATCTACGTGGTGACGCCTACCGCGCTGCATGCGGAGTACACGATCCGCGCCTTGGAAGCGGGCAAGCATGTGATCTGCGAGAAGCCGATGGCTCCGGCCGAGGAAGACTGCGCGCGGATGATCAAAGCCGCGGCGGACCACAAGCGCACGCTGCAGATCGGCTACCGCCTGCACTGGGATCCCTTCCATTTGAAGCTGATGGAAGCGATCAAGACGAAGGAGTTCGGGGATTGGAAATCGATCGATACTTCCGATGCGGGACGGATGACGGATTTCACGCGGCACAATGCCTGGCGGGTGGACAAGGAACTCGGGATCGCCGGGGCGCTCTACGACCTCGGCGTGTACGCGGTGCAAGCGGCGCTGTATTCGGCGCAGGAGCATCCGCTGAAGGTGACGGCGAAGAGCTGGACGGATCGGAAGGAGGAATTCAGCGAAGTGCCCGAGCACTGGGAGTGGGAGCTGGAGTTCTCCCGAGGGCGCAAGGCGAAGGGCTTCGCGAGCTACGGAAAGAACGGCAACCACGTGAAGGTGGAGACGGAGAAAGGGGTGATCCAGATCGAGCCTGCGTACGGGTACAAGGGCCAGAAAGGGAGCACTCCGGCGGGGCCGATGGACTTCCAGCATGTCTTCCAGCAGCAGCTCCAGATCGAGGGGCAGGTGGATGCGATCCTGAGCGGCAAGCCGAGCAAGGTACCGGGCGAGATGGGCCAGCGGGAGATCCAGGTGATCCGCGGGATCATGGCGGCGGCGGAGAGCGGGAAGGCGTACGAGTTCGGGAAGTTCGCGTATTGATCGGGGGGAGGTGTGGCGCAAAAGCCCGTCATCCTGCGTAGATGCCGCGCCTAACGGGGGAAACTATTGCTTGAAAACATGTCCATTTGATTGTCTTTAAGAGACATGTATCTTTTTCGATTTGGAACGAAACTGCGTCGCGCGGTTCCAGGATTGATCGGAATTCTGGGGGTGGTTGCGGGCGAGGCGTTTGCCGGGGATGTGCTGCCGTCCCCGTCGCAGGCAGCGGTGGATGCGGCGAAGGCCTGCCAGTTGATCAGCTTCAACCGGAGTTTCTCGGGTGGTGCGCACACGAACGGCGCGTGGTTCGGCGGGGCGAACATCACCCTCGCCGTGGCGAGCTACGCCGGGAACACCGGTGCGGACGCGCGCCTGCTCGAGCAGATCCGGCATACGCTCACCGCCGGGAACGAGCCGACCTGCAACGGCGGGTATCCGGCGCAGCACGAACGGCATGCCACGGGGATGTTCGTGATCGTGAAGAACACGCCGAGGATCTGGGACCAGCTCACGGCGGGGGAGAAAGCGCGGATCGACCTGATCATGAAAGCGGCGCTGGTCGCGAATGCTTTCACGACTTCCGACAACAATCCGTACGTGAAGGGGGATACCCAGGAATATGCGCTCGATGGCGATGCCAACCTGAACCGCGATTGGAACCCGAACTACCGCGAGGGGATGATCGGCGGCGTGCTCACGGGCATGGCCTACTTCGGAGGACCCGGGCCGACGCAGACGATCCTGACGAACTACAACCATTCTGCGTTCGTCACCGAGCTGAACGCGAACAACCTGCCGAACATCTACGAGACCTTCAACTGGAAGGTCGCCAATCCGACCTCTAAGGCGCCCTCGGGCAACACGATCGAGGCGGCGGTGGACACTTACAAGTACTACGGGTCCACCCTGACGGACTACATGGAGATCTACGAGGCGCTGGTGAACGACACCTACGGGCGCAACGTGAACGCCGGCCTGAACAACGGGGCGGGAATCGACGGCGCGGGAAAGATCGTCACGGGAGCGGACACGCTGCCGAACAAGGGCGCGCTGGGAATGCTGAAGGAGTTCAACGCGGTCGATGCGAACGGCGCGCGGAGCTCCTGGGTCTATGCCTTCGATGGCTACCGCCCGCACATGACCAACCAGCTCGCGCTGATCACGAGCGGATTCTGGACGAAGGGCAGCGCCATCGCGAACAACGCGGTGACGCGCATGAACATCGGCAACACCGACCTGTGGTACAAGGCGGAGAAGGGCTACATCGGCTACGCAAAGGGCAAGGCGCAGAATACCGTGGACTACCCCTCCTACGGTCCGAGCCGCGGTTTCACCTACAACCGCTCGCTGTGGGAGGACGTGTTGAAGGTTTACCACGGCCTGCCGAGCACCGATCCCGATCCTGACCCGGATCCTGATCCGCCACCGGCCTATGCGGCGGGTGCGCGTATTGTGACGGATACCGCGACCGTGATCCGGGGCTCCGCGAGTTCCTCGGCAGCGAGCGTCGGGACCTTCGCGTTGGGAGCCTACGGTACGGTGCTGGGCGGTCCCGTCACCGCCGACGGCATCGAGTGGTGGCAGGTCTATACCGACAGCGGCCTGACGGGCTGGATCAATGGCGAGGATTTCGGTGCCGCGCCCGCATCCGAGTACTTGAACACGGCCAACGGCGGATGGCAGAATCGCACGATCCCGGCGCAGACGGGCAGCTTCACCCTCTCGTTCAACATGCGGCCCTCTGCCGCCAATATCGATGCGCTCACCGGCCTGTCGGCCTCGGCGGCTTCCAGCTTCAGCAATCTCGCCGCGGTCGTGCGCTTCGCGCCAAGCGGTGTGTTCGACGCGCGCAACGGCGGTGCTTACGCGGCGGCCAATGTCCTCAATTACCAGGCCGGGGTGACCTACCGGGTGCAGATGACGGTCAACGTGACCACCCGGACCTATTCGGCCACGGTCACGCCGCCGGGAGGATCGGCCGTTGTCATTGCGAACAACTACGCCTTTCGTACCGAGCAGGCATCGGTCACGAGCTTGGCCAATATCGGGGCCTCGGCGTCGATCGGGACCCACACCACCTCCGGAATTCTTCTGCAAGGGGCGAGCACGCCGCCTTCGGCACCCACGGGTCTGCGGATCGTGGAGAACTGAAGATCGCCGGTAGGATTCCCGCGCGGCGCTGCGTAGAGTCGGGCAGATGAAACGAACCGCTGTCGCGCTCGCGCTGTTGTTAGGGGGATGGTTGCAAGCCGCCCCCGATCCCGATCCCGCCCGGTTTGCCAAGGACATCGCGGCATTCGATGCGGCGGATGCGAAGTCGCCGCCGGCGAAGGGCGGGATCGTGTTCACCGGCAGTTCGAGCGTGCGGCTGCTGGACATCCCGAAGTATTTTCCCGGGACCGGGGCACTGAACCGCGGCTTCGGCGGCAGTCACATATCCGAGGTGAACCACTACCTCGACCGCTGCGTGTTGCGTTACGAACCCTCGATCGTGGTTCTCTACTGCGGCGGCAACGACCTTTGGGACAAGAAGTCCCCGGAGCAGGTGGAAGAGGATTTCACGGAGTTCCGGACCCGCCTTTTCGAGAAGTTGCCGGAGGCGAAGCTGATCATCCTGGCGGTGCGACCGAGCCCGTCGCGGATCTCAATCATTGAGAATGAGGCCAACTTGAACGAGCGATTCCGCAAGGCGGCGGAGGCGGACAAGCGGATCACCTACATCGCCGGAAGCTGCGACCGCTATCTGGACGAAGCCGGCAATCCGATCCCCAAGTATTTCGTCGCGGATGGCCTGCACATGAGCCCTGCGGGCTACGAGATCTGGAAGGAGATCCTGACACCCCACCTGAAGGTGGCGGTTGCGGCCCCGTGAGGGATCTTCAGTCCAGCGATTTGCGCTGCTCCGGAGTGAGGAATGTTTTGGCCCGTGCCGGATCGGTGCGAGCGAAAGCATTCACCTTGGTCGCCTGCTCCGGAGTGAGAGCGAGCCCGGCGAAAGGAGTGCCGCGAAGCTGTCGCTTCTGGTCGGAAGCAGGCGCGGCCCGATAGCCTTCGCCGAGCCATCCGGGCTTGGTGAAGCCGCCGGCTTTCGCGGACTTCCGCTGGTCCTCCGCCGTGAGGTAGAGGGCGTCCGACACTCCGGCTTGCTTGGCTGCCTGAATCAGAGCGTCGAGTGGGAGCATCCGGGGATCGAAGTCGACGACGGTGACTTCCTTGCCATCGATGAAGCCCGCCTCGGTACGGAAGATGCCGGGAATCGCGCCGAGTTCCTTTTCGCCGGTCCAGAAGCAGGCTTGGGAAAAGGCGACGCGTTGCAGGGCGACGGGCGCCGGCCGCCCGGCCTTGGCGAGGGCATCGCGCATGCGTTGCATTAGTTCCGGTTTCTTCCAGACCAAGTCCTTGCGCGGGATGAGATCCTTGCCTCCGGAATCCAGGAAGCGGACCACCTGGTAGTTCCAAGCGGGTTCGTTGAAACGCTTCAGGATCTTCTCGTCCTTTCCCGGCTGGTTGTTGGCGATCAAGAGCGGGACGAAGTTTCCCTCGATCATCCGGACGACCTCCGGATCGCTCAGCACCTCGCGGCCGAAATCCTTGCAGCCCTTGCAGCCCGGGATTTCCTGGAAGAGAAGGAACACCGGCTTGCCGGAGGACTTGGAAGCCGCAAGTGCCGCATCGAGATCACGGCCCCAAGAGACGGTGCCCGCTTCGACGGGATTTGCCCCCGCCGGACTTTCCTTTTCGGGTTGGCAACTTGCGGAAAGTCCGAGAGCCAGGATGGCTGAAATCATGGCGAAAGATGGACGGTTCATGGGTCCAGGTTGGAATCGATCCCTGCGCCGGAAAGTGGAACGGGGAATTTTTTCGTCAACCGGTGTCACGTTTTCCGCGGCTGTCTCGTCGATGATGGTGCGCCGATGGCGCATCATGAACATGCAACCCCGAATCAATCACGCAACCGCGGACCCGGCCTCGCTCCAAGCCATGCTCCAGCTTGAGAAGCATGTCACAACCAATGACCTGCCTCATAACCTCCGCGAGCTGATCAAGCTGCGCGCATCGCAGATCAATGGCTGCGCCTATTGCGTGGACATGCATGCGCGTGATCTCCGCAAGAGCGGGGAGACGGAGCAGCGGCTGAACCTGCTCTGCGTCTGGCGCGAATCGCCGCTCTTCACGGAAAAGGAGCGGGCCGTGCTGGCTTGGACCGAGGCCGTCACGCTGCTGGCGCAGAGCCAGGTGCCGGATGACGTGTATGCGGAATTCGCCCGCCATTTCACCGAACAGGAGCAGGTGCAGATCACGCTGCTGATCGGTACCATCAATATCTGGAATCGGCTGGCGGTGTCATTCCGGGCCGTGCACCCTGTGGCGGCCGCTGCCGCTGCCTGATGGAGACTTCCGCCACCATCTTCGAGGAGCACCGCTCCTTCCTGCACGCGCTCGCCTATCGCATGCTGGGCAGCCCTGCCGATGCCGACGACATCGTGCAGGAGGCCTGGCTGCGCTGGGCGGACGTGCCCTTTGCGGAGATCGATTCGCCGCACTCTTTCCTGGGCAAGACGGTGACGCGCCTGTGCCTGGACCATCTGAAATCGGCCCGCGTGCGGCGGGAAACCTACGTCGGTGAATGGTTGCCCGAACCGGTGGCGGAAGATCCTGGCCAGTTCTCGGGCGAGGATGTCTCTTACGCAATGCTGCATGCGATGGAGCGTCTCACTCCCTTGGAGCGGGCGGCCTTCCTGCTGCACGACGTGTTCGGCGAATCCTTCGAGGAGATCGGCAGCTTTCTTTCCCGCGATGCCGCGGCCTGTCGCCAGCTTGCCTCGCGGGCCCGACAGCACCTGCGTGCGGAAGCACCCCGGCACGCGGTGGATCCGGGCGAAGGCAGGCGCCTCGCCCACGCTTTCCTACAAGCGGCGCGAGGTGGGGATCTGGCGGCGCTCAAGCAACTCCTTCTGCCGGACGCGATTCTGTACTCGGATGGCGGGGGGATCGTGCGGGCGGCGCTGCTGCCGATTTACGGCAGCGACCGGATCGCGCGGATGTACGAGAGCCTGACCCGACGGAAGGCGCTGCCAGACGAGGTAAAGGAGGTGCGCTACAACGGGCTGGACGGCTTGATGTACTCCACCAAGGGAACCGTGACCGACATTCTCCTTTTCGATGTGGCGGAAGGAGGGATCGTGCGCCTCTTCGCGCTCAGGAATCCGGAGAAACTGGCGCGGGTCTTGGGGTCGAAGTGAGGGCTTATTTCAAGCTGGCTTCAAGGAAGGCCCACTCGTCGGCGGTGCGGTCGATCGTTTTCGAGAGGGCAGTGCCCGCGCCGTGGCCGGCGCTGGTGTCGATTCGGATCAGCACCGGCGGGCCGCCCTTCGCCTGGCACTCCTGCAGGCGCGCGGCGAACTTGAAGCTGTGCGCGGGGACCACGCGGTCGTCGTGGTCGGCGGTGGTGACCATGGTGGCGGGATAGCGGGTGCCGGGCTTGAGCACGTGGTACGGGGAGTACCGTAGCAGCGCCTTGAATTCCTCCGGATCCTCCGCGCTGCCGTAGTCCTTCTCCCAGGCCCAGCCGATGGTGAACTTGTGGAAGCGCAGCATGTCCATCACGCCGACGGCGGGGAGCGCCGCGCCGAAGAGGTCGGGGCGCTGGGTCATGCAGGCTCCCACCAGCAGGCCCCCGTTGCTGCCGCCCTGGATGGCGAGCAGCGAGGGCTTGGTGTAGTTCTCCTTCACCAGCCATTCCCCGGCGGCGATGAAGTCGTCGAAGACGTTCTGCTTCCGCAAGCGCGTGCCCGCGAGGTGCCACTCGCTGCCGTATTCGCCGCCGCCCCGCAGGTTCGCCACGGCGAGGATGCCGCCGCGCTCCAACCACACCGCGCGGCCGACCGAGAAGCCGGGGCTGAGGCTGATATTGAAGCCGCCGTAGCCGGAGAGCAGCACACGGTGGCTGCCATCGAGCTTGAGGCCCTTCTTGTGGGTGATGAAGACGGGGACCTTGGTGCCATCCTTGCCCGGCACGAAGACCTGCTTGGTCTCGTAGGCCGCGCCGTCGAAGCCGACCTTCGGGCGCTTCCACAGCTTGCTCTCGCCGGTTTCCAGATTGTAGCGGTAGATCGCGCCGGGATCGGTGAAGCTGGTGAAGGAGTAGAAGGTTTCCTTGTCTTCCTTGCGGCCCTCGAAGCCGCCCGCGCTGCCGATGCCGGGCAGTTCGACGTCGCGCAGTTTCTTGCCATCCAGCCCGTAGATGGTGATGGCGCTGCGTGCGTCGCGCAGGAATTCGCAGGCCAGCTTGCCGCCGACCATCGTCACGCCTTGAAGCAGGTCCTTTGATTCGGGGATGATTTCCTCCCAGGATTCGCGCTCGGGCTTCTTCACATCGATCGCGATCACACGATGGCGCGGTGCCTTCAGGTCGGTGCGGAAGAAGAAGAGGTCGCCCTCATTGCCGACGAAGTCGTAGCTCGCATCGGCATCCGCCAAAAGCTCGACCACCTTCGCGCCGGGCTTTGCCTCCTTGTAGAAAAAGCGGTTCTTCGGATCGGTGCCCTCGGTGACGTGGATGACGAGGAACTTGCCGTCTTCCGTCAATCCGCCGCCGAAGCCCCACTTCGGATGGTCCTTGCGCTCGTAGATGAGCACATCCTCGCTTTGCGGCGTGCCGATCTTGTGGAAGCAGAGTTTCTGGAACTCGTTCTTCTGCGTGAGCGCCGCGCCCTCGGCCGGGGCATCGTAGCGGCTGTAGTAGAAGCCGCTGCCGTCCTTCGCCCAGGAGATGCCGCTGAACTTCACCCACTTCAGGTGGTCGCCGGTGTCCTTGCCGGTGGCCACATCGCGGACCAGAATCTCGTTCCAATCGCTGCCGCCGCGGGAGATCGAATAGCCGAGCAGCTTGCCGTCCTCGCTGGGCGTGAAATTCGCCAGGGCCACGGTGCCGTCTTTCGAGAGGGTATTCGGGTCCAGGAGCAGCCGGCCCTCGCCATCGAGGGTGTCGGAGACCTTGAGAACGGATTGGTTCTGGAGGCCGGTATTGTGGGTGAAGAACCACTTGCCTCCGAACTCCTGCGGGGAGCCGGTGCGCTCGAAATTCCACAGGTCCGACAGGCGCTTCCGGATCTCGCCGCGCTGCGGGATGGTCGTGAGGAAATCCTCGGTCACCCGGTTCTGCGCTGTCACCCATGCCTTCGTCTCCTCCGAATTGTCGTCCTCCAGCCAGCGGTAGGGATCGGGAACGGGGGTACCGTGGAGTTCGTCGACGACATCGGCCTTGCGCGTATCCGGGTACTGGATCGCGGCCGCCAGGCCCAGCGAAGGAATCATGCAGCTCAAGAGGGATGGGAGACGGGTGTTCATTCGGAGGCGTGCCATGTGCCGTGTAAGCGATGCGGAAGCGAATCTTTTTGCCTGTTTTCCGACCCATCCTGACGTCGGGGGAGCGGCGGACGTTTAGTCGGGACAGGCATACCGGGAGCCTTTCCTTTTGCACCGGGGGTGGCTCCCGCTAGCTTGTTTCCAATGAGCGGGAAAGAATCCGGCGAGTTCCACGATCCGAAAGACCATGCCGCGGGGATGCCGGCGGTGGTGGCGTCGCTGAAGCATGTTTTCGGTAAGGACGGGGTCGGTCGCGGAACCAAGGCGCTTTTGGAACTGAACCAGATCGGCGGCTTCGATTGCCCGAGTTGTGCCTGGCCGGATCCGGACCGGGATCGCTCGATCGCGGAGTTTTGCGAAAACGGCGCGAAGGCGGTGGCATCCGAGGCGATGCGCCGGACCATCGGGCGCGAGTTCTTCGCCAAGCATTCGGTGGCGGATCTGATGGCGCAGACGGATGCATGGCACGACCTGCAAGGGCGGCTGGCGGAGCCGATGTTGTTGCGCGAGGGGGCCAACCACTACGAACCGGTGAGCTGGGAGGAGGCTTTTGCGATCCTTGCGGAGGAATTGCAGGCGCTCGCTTCGCCGGACGAGGCGATCTTCTACACCTCCGGGCGCGCCAGCAACGAGGCGGCCTTTCTCTACGGGCTTTTCGCGCGGGCCTTCGGCACGAACAACCTGCCGGACTGCTCGAACATGTGTCACGAGGCCAGCGGGCTGGCGCTGAAGGAATCGATCGGGGTGGGGAAAGGGACGGTCACGCTCGATGACTTCCTGGACGCGGAGGTGATCCTCTGTGCGGGACAGAATCCGGGGACGAATCACCCGCGCATGCTTTCGACCCTGGAAGAGGCGGTGAAGAAGGGCGCGAAGCTGGTGGCGATCAATCCGCTGCGGGAAGCGGGCTTGCTCGGGTTCTCGCACCCGCAGCATGTAAGAGGCTTGATCGGGCGCTCCACCCCGCTGGCTTCGACCTACCTTCAGGTGAAGGTGAACGGTGACTTTGCGCTCTTCCGGGGTCTTTCGAAGGCTACCCTCGAAATCCTTGTCGAGGACGGAGACTTTCTCCAAGAGCATGCCTCGAACGTCGAGGACTACCGTCGCGTGGTCGAATCCACCTCATGGGAGGATATCATTGAGCTGTCGGGCGTGGCCTATGATGACATCTGGGATCTGGCCGGGCTTGTTGCCGCAGGCGAGCGCAAGCTGATCACCTGCTGGGCAATGGGCCTGACGCAGCACCGGAATGCCGTCGCGACCATCCGGGAGATTGCGAACCTCCACCTGCTGTTGGGTGCCATCGGGCGTCCCGGTGCGGGCCTTTGCCCGGTGCGGGGGCACAGCAACGTGCAGGGCGACCGCACGGTCGGGATCTTCGAGAAGATGCCGGAGAGTTTCCTCGCCGCGCTGGAGAAGCAGGCGGGCATCCGCGTGCCGCGCCACCATGGTTTCGACACGGTGGGCTCGATCCTCGCGATGCACGAGGGACGGGCGAAGGTGTTCTTCGCGCTGGGCGGGAACTTCGCCCAGGCCACGCCGGACAGCACCTTCACGGCGGAAGCCTTGCGCAAGTGCCGCCTCACCTGTCACGTCTCGACCAAACTCAACCGCAGCCATCTCGTGCACGGTCGCCGCGCCTTGATCCTGCCTTGCCTCGGCCGCAGCGAGCGGGACGGCGGGCGCTTCGTGACGACGGAGAACTCGATGGGCGTGGTGCAGTCGTCTCAAGGTAATCTCGCGCCCGCCTCGGAAATGTTGCTGAGCGAAACCGAGATCGTCGCCCGGCTCGCAGAAGTCGTTGTGGGCGATACCGGACACGTGCGCTGGCGCTGGCTCGCCGAGGACTACGACAGGATCCGTACGTGGATCGAGGCGGTGGTGCCCGGCTTCGAGAGCTACAACCGGCGCGTCCGCCAGCCCGGCGGCTTCTATTTGCCGAATGCCGCGAAAACGCGCGTCTGGAACACCCCGACCGGGAGGGCGAATTTCTCGCTCGCACCGCTCGATGCGTTCCAGGTCCAGCCCGACCGCTTGTTGCTCCAGACACTCCGCAGCCACGATCAATTCAACACCACCGTCTACGGCCTGAACGACCGCTACCGCGGCATCTCCGGCATGCGCGACATCGTTTTTCTCAACCCGGACGACCTCACCGAAAAGGGGATCAAGCCGGGCGGGCGCATCGACGTGACCAGCCATTGGAACGATGGCGAGCGCCACCTGCGGGGTTTCCGCGCGATTCCCTACGAAATGCCGCGCGGCATGGCCGCCGCCTACTTCCCGGAGGCGAACGTGCTCGTGCCCGTCGGCCATGTCGCGGAAGGCAGCAACACCCCGGCGAGCAAGAGCATCGAGATCAGCATCATGCCGCACCGGTCGTCATGAAGAGCAACACATGTCGGCATCTTCGCAGGATGTGGACCGTTGACGGTTGCTAAGCTTTTGATTGTAAATCTCTATTGAAAACCTCGGCCGATCCTGCCAGCATGGCGGATGGATGAAGACGAGAGGTCATGCGGCCTCCGCGGCAGTGACACGAGGAAGGTTCCGACTTGTGCCGAGATCACTGTACGGCCGGCTCCTTTTCGGCATGGGAGCGGGCTTGGCCGTCTTGCTGGTGCTGCTGGGGGTGGTGGCCGGGAGCTTGTGGATGGAGAGCCGCCATCCCAGCGACGATCCCGAGCGCGTGCTTTTCCCCCGCACCCAGCGTTTGGTCACGCGGCCCATCGTGGCCGTGATCGGCCGCGGCCTTCAGGAAACCATCCGCAGACGGATGGAGGCGAAATACATGAAGACCGGCCTCAGCCTGAGGGAAACCATCGACCGCTTTCTCGATCACGGGAGGCCTCTCGCGGAGCGTCGCCACTACGCCTACCGTCTCGCCCGCGAAGGCACGCCGGAGGCCATGGGCGCACTGCGGCAGGTCTTGCGCGCCGCATCGCCGGCGGACAGGGCCTTCATGGCCGAGCTGATCGGGAAGACCCGCAACCCCGGGGCCAAGGAGTTGCTTTGGCCCCTGCTTGCCGATGGGGACGACGAAGTGGTCATCGCGGCAATCCGCGGCTTGGGCTTGATCGGCGGCGAGGACGTCGCGGCAAGAATGGCGGCGATCCTATCCGGCCAAGGGCGGACGGAGCCGGTGCGAATCGAGGCCGCCTTCGCGCTCGGCATGATGAATACCGAGGGCACCTTGAATGCTTTGGTCGGAGCGCTCGACGGGATGCCTTCGGAAGAGATCTCCATCGAGATCCTGAATGGTCTGGGCCGCCACGACTTCCAGCGCGTGGCACCCACGTTCGAAGCCATGATCCACGCTTCCGGAACCCCGGAGCCCCTCCGCGCCGCCGCCGTGGAAGCGCTTGCGGGATCCACCGGGGATGCGGTTCCCTTCTTGCTCCGGGTGGCGTCGGGCGATGACTCGGCGGAGGTTCGTGCCTCGGCCGCATGGGCGCTTGGCGCGCATCGGGGAGTGCCTCATCTCGGTGGCGAACTGGCGGACTTGGCGGATGCGGAACCCGAGCCGGATGTGCGGAGGCGTTTGTACGAGGCACTGCTCGTCCAGGAAGAGGTTCCCGCGGAGCGGTTGTTGCCGTGCGTCACCGCCGAGGAGGATCCGGCGGCACGGATCGCGGGCTTCAACGCGCTTGGCCGTGCCGTCCGGCTCGATCCGGGTTCTTCGGCGGGCACCGTTTTCGATGACGAGATCGTTCCCGAGCTACTCCGCACCGCCACCACGCCGAACAGTACGAATCTCCAGATGCGCGCCGTCTTCGCGTTGCGCCGGGCAGGCACGCCCGCCTCCCTGCAAGCACTCGAAGCGGTTGCCGGCCAGGCCGCGCCGCAAATTGCCACTGCCGCCCGCAACGGCCTGCGGGCGCCACCCTCCCGGTAGAATGAAACCCCGATCTCCCCGCGTTTCCGTCCGCGTTTCATTCGCGGGCGCCTGCTTGCTCCTCCTCGGCGCTGTCGCTTGTGGCGATGGCGGCGACAACTTCAACGACAATTCGAAGGGCCCTGCCTGGGGAACCGACGACAACACCGGCAACGGCGTGCTCGCCGAAGCCGGCCAGCAGCTCCGCTACTCTTGCTCGAGCGGCACGCTTGAGGACGAGGCGAGCCGTCCGTGGAATCTCACCCGCTTTCCCTACAATGCGGATTGGGAGATCCTGATCGATGCCTTCAATACCTCGTCGCCCTCGCCGCCCTTCCAGGTCAACAGCATGGGCATCACCTTGGAGAGTCCGCTCTCGGCTGATGACTATCTCTATCACGAGTTGTACAACTCCGCGATCGGCGGGCCCTCGCGCATCGGAACGAATGCCGATCTTGTCTCCGACGACGTTTCCCAAGGCGGTGGCGATTCGAGCACGCTTGCCACCAATGCCGTGCGACTCCGGATGAGCTGGGACAGCGCCACCAAAGTGCTGACCTGCACCTACGACATCAACCCCGCGGATGCCGACAACTGGCTTCATCTCGCCTCCTTCGGTCTTTCCGCCGCGGGTGGCGGTGCCGAAGCGAATGCCGACTGGGGCATGGCGGACACGGACCGCTTCTTCATCTCGGTGTACGGTTACTCGGCGGCCATGAGCGTGGCGGCCGGCCAGATGGCGCTCGACAATTTCAGCGAGACCGGTGGCACCGCGGGCGGCGGTGTCCGGCCCGAACCGGTGGGCAGTTTCTCGTTCCCCTTCCCGCTGAGCAACACCCTGCTCACCCGGATCGCCAATGTCACGGGGAACTACCAGGGCATCTCGCCCACCGCCGCGCAGCGCGCGTACACCCTCGATGCCGCGCAGGACGAAGCCGGCAAGGTGATGGTCATGGGCACGATCGAGGGGCTCGCGGACGCCGACGGGGACGGCGATCTTGCCGCGGACATCGGGACTGTCAGGACGGTGAACGGAAAACCGGTCGCGCAGTTCAAGGGCGCCTTCAAAGGGACCGTGGACGGGGCGGATACGACCTATAAGGGCTCGGCCACCGTTCCGGTGGAGCTGGTCGATGTGGGCGGCCCGACCGACGGGATCATGGGCACCGCGACCTATCGTGCGAAGTTGGGCGGCGTGCCCTTGTCCGGCATGAACGTGCCGCTGGAGATCCCGGTGCCGCCGGGCTCCGAATCCAACCTGAAGTTCGACTGGTCGCTCCAACTCGAAATCGCGGCGAAGACGATCGCGGGCAAGGAACGCATCGTGGCTTCCGCACTCCTCGTTCTTCCGAATGGCGATAGCATTCAGTTTGCCGAGCGTGTGGTAAGATACTCGGAGAAGAAAGGCTACAGGCTCGTCTTCAAGAAGGGGACCAATGTCACCGCCGACCCGGACGTCCTGGACAAGAAGACCACGGTGATCCTCACCGGCCTCAAGTTCGTGAAGAACGGCGATGAGTGGGAGCCTTCCGGCGGCACCATCACCTACCAGTTCCTCGGTCAGAAAGGAATCGAGAACCTGCTCGATTTCCTGACTCCCTGAGTCCGGCGGTCTTTTCTCTTATATCGCCGATCTTATCTCCTCTTTCTTATATCGCCTCCCCGGCATACACCTTGAAGCGCGGCGGCCTCAGGAATCCCACCAGCCCCTGGTTCGCCTCCTTCGCGAACTCGATCGCGAGGGAGGAGGGCGCGGAGATCGCCGCCACCAGCGGGATGCCTGCCGCCAGCGCCTTCTGCATGATCTCGAAGGAGACCCGGCCCGAGACGAGCAGGAAGCAGCGCGACAGGTCGATGCCGGATCGCATCGACCACCCGGTCACCTTGTCCACGGCGTTGTGGCGGCCGATGTCCTCACGTACGACGTGCATCGTACCATCGGTCCCGAAGATTCCCGCGGCATGCAGCCCGCCGGTACGGGCGAAGACGGATTGCGCTTCCGCCAGCATGTCGGGAGCGCGCAGCAAGACCTCGCGCGGGAAGATGGCTTGGGCTTTCAGCGGTGGCAGGCGCTCCCGCACCGCCTCGATCGTCGCCTTCCCGCAGAGCCCGCAGGAAGAAGCGCCGAAGACATGGCGCGTGAGCCGCGAATAATCCACCTCGACGTCGTCCGCCAGGAAGAGGAGGGCGTGATTGGGTTTCGATCCGAGATCGATCTTCCGCACCTGGTTTGCCGCTGAGATCACCCCTTCCGTCCGCAGGAACCCGAGCGCCAGTTCCTCGTCGTGTCCCGGCGTCCGCATGGTCACGGCGACGGGGCGGCCGTCCACCGTGATCTGGAGCGGCTCCTCGACCACCACCTGATCGGCGGCCTCGTGCCCCTCCGCGTCGCTCGCCATGACCTGCTTGTCCATTCGTGTCGCTTGGGTAAGCTTGGAAGCATGGTTGGGAAAGCTCCGATTGCCCTCTTGTCCGCGCTCGCGCTCGCCGCCTGTTCCGGGCCGGCGAACTTGCACCGCGTGGATGAGAAGGTCTGGCGCTCCTCGCAGCCGGGACGGCACCACTTCCACGCCTTGGAGGAACAGGGGATCGGCGAGGTCCTTTCGCTCCGCCGCTGGCATTCGGACCGTCAGGAGGCGCCGCACTTGAAGCTCCACCACATCCGGATGACCGCGGGAGAAATCCGCGACGAGGACATGATCTCCGCGCTCCGTATCCTCGCCTCCTCGGAGAAGCCGGTGCTCGTCCACTGCTTCCATGGCTCGGACCGCACCGGCGTGGTGATCGCCATGTATCGTATGGTCGTGCAGCGCTGGCCGCGCGAGAAGGCCATCGCCGAATTCCTCGATCCGAAGTACGGGCACCATGCAAAGGTCTTCCCGAACATCCGGCGCTACCTCGAGACCGTCGATGTGGGGCGCATCCGCGGCGAAGTCTACGCGGCACCCCGGGTGACCACGCCGCCGGGCCGTCCCGCTTGACGCGGCGCGTTTCCGCTGCTTCTTTCCCGCCACCCGGACGAGACGCGCCGTACCCGGTCGAAGGAAAAGACGACGCACCTGAACCTCAATCAAGGTGCCTCATGAATTCCTGGATCCTCGTCATCATTGCCGGCCTTCTCGAAGTCTGCTGGGCCGTTGGACTGAAATCGACCCACGGCTTCACCCGCTTGTGGCCGTCGCTGTTCGTGGGGGCGACGCTGGCGGGGAGTCTCTGGCTGCTTGCCGCTGCCGTCCGGAATTTGCCCGTGGGCACCGCCTATGCGGTGTGGGTGGGCATCGGCGCGGGAGGGGCGGCGCTCACGGCGATGGTCCTGCACGGGGAGCCCCTGTCGCCCGCCCGCGTTTTCTTCCTGGCATTGCTTCTCGTTGCCGTCATCGGGTTGAAGGCGAGTGCGAGCCATTGAAAGGGGCATGAACCGCGTTGGCTCAATGCCCGCGCCGCACCTTCTTCACGAATTTCTCCATGGCCGCTTGCTGGCGCTCGATCTCCGCCACCAGCTTGAACTGCGTCCGGCAGCGGTCGAGGTTCTGGCCTTCGCGATGGATCTTGAAGTAGCCGTCGCCTTCGAGGAAATCGGTCAGGAAACGGATGCCGGTTTCCATCGTGATCAACTTGCCGCTGAAGGCGAGGTGCTCGACCTCGGCGTCGTTCAGGAAGTCGTTCGCGGCATCCATGTAGCCGTCCACCAGCGCTTCGAACATCGGCATCTGCATCACCACCTTCGAAAGGTCCTGCTCGTCCTCCGCGGCCGGCGTGGTCGCGGTCCGCACCAGGTCGCCGAAGTCGTAGAGCGAGGCCCCGGGCATCACCGTGTCGAGGTCGATCACGCACACCGCCTCGTCGCTGTCGGCGTCGATCATCACGTTGTTGATCTTCGTGTCGTTGTGGGTGATCCGCCGCGGGATCGAGTGCGCCGCCAGCAGGTCGAGCACGACATCCACCGCTTCCTCGCGCTTGCGCACGAATTCGATTTCTTCACCCACCGAACCGGCCCGTCCGTGCGGGTCCTCGTCCGCCACCCGCATCAGCCGCTCGAACCTCTTCCGGGTGTGGTGGAAATCCGGGATCGTCTCCTCGATCTCGCTCGCCGGCAGGTCGCTTACCAGATCCTGGAAGGATCCGAAGGCCCGCGCCGCCTGGTAGGCCTGCCGCGTGTTCTCGATGATGTCGTAGGTCACGCAGCCCTCGATCGAATTGTAGCAGCGCCAGACGCCGCCGTTCGGCCCGATGACCCACGAACGGCCACCGCGGCCGGGATAGAGGTTCAAGGTCTGTCCCCCCAGATCCTTCTTCACCCGCAGGACCTTCCAGTTGATATGCCGGGTCACGCACTCCACGTTCCGCATCACCGCCACCGGATCCTTGAAGACCTTCTCGTTGATCCGCTGCAGGATGTAGCGCTGGCGCCCGCCGTTCGCGGTCTCGAAGGTCGCCCGGTAGGTCGAATTGATGTGCCCGCTCTCGATCTCCTCACCGTGGACGAATTCCCCCTCGATCGCGAATTGGTCGGCAATGTGGGCGATGGACGCCTGCAAGGAGGCATCCACCGGGCGGACGGGCGACGTGCTTGGGACCATGAGGCTCAGGTTTGAAGGGGGAAAGCGCGGCAAGTAACAAGCTCCTGCCGGGAACACAAACTTGAAA
Organism: uncultured Haloferula sp.; assembly: GCA_946481625.1. The sequence goes on from CAMLOZ010000009.1 coordinate 18,608, forward strand.
TCCGTGCCCGCCGCGAACTCACTGGCGGCGCGGTGAATCCAGCCATTCCCTACAGCTATCCCGGCATCGCCCAAGACCTCCAGCGCCTTCGTGCGCTCCTCGATCTCGGCCTCCGCACCGCCGCATGGACCCCGCCTCCCGCCCCCGCCGTCCTCAACCTCGCCTGTGGCCGCGCCGACGAGTCCGGTATCCTGTTATCTTCGGTCGCACCCCTCGCGGCGGAGTTGTTCTATCTCGGTATCGATCTCCGTCCGGCGGAGATCGCGGAGGCGAAATCGCGCTGGCTGCCCGCCGCCCCGCCCGGCTGGCAGCTCGACTTCCGCGCCGGCGATGCCTCCCGCACCGACCGGATGAAGCAGCTCCCGCCCTTCGACCTCGTCTTCATCCGCCACCAGAACTACTGGCACGACCCCGCCACCTGGTTGGTTCTCTTCCGCAACGCCCTCGCCTCGCTCAAGCCCCGCGGCCTCCTCGTCATCACCTCCTACTTCGACCGC
>CAMLOZ010000010.1 GCA_946481625.1 uncultured Haloferula sp.
GGCAGTCGTCCTTGTCCTTGTCCTTGTCGCCGGAGATGACGAGTTCTTCCTTCTTCTCCTTGTCCTTGTCCGGGCAGTCGTCCTTGTCCTTGTCCTTGTCGCCGGAGATGACGAGTTCTTCCTTCTTTTCCTTGTCCTTGCCGGGGCAGTCGTCCTTGTCCTTACCGGGCACGAAAGTGGCGGCGAAGGCGGTGGAACCGGCGGCGAGTGCTCCGGCGAGGGCGGCGGCCACGAGTGCGTTCGAGGCTTTCATTGGGTTGCTTCGTTGGTGGTTTTGGTTGGACCCTGAGGCAATAGCTTCCGGGCGCTTTAAATAAGATTCGTCGCCGCACGGATTATTCCAGTGATTTTCGGTGCATCCTGCGGAGGGGAGGCATGCGCTCGTGAAAACTCATGGACCACCCGGCCGGCGTCGGCCAATTTTGGCGCATGACCATCCGGACCATGAGCCCCGGCGAGGAAAGCACCGTCGCCGCCCTGATCCACTCCGCCACGAACGCCTGGTATAAGACCAAGCTAGGTCACGAAATCTTCACCGGGAAGCCGGAGGATTGCAAAATCTTCACCGACACCTACGAACTCCTCGATCCGGGTTGCTGCGTCGTCGCCGAAATCGACGGAAAGATCGCCGGCATCTGTTTCTATCACCCCCGCGAGACCCACGTGGGCGTCGGGATCATGGCCGTTTCCCCGGAGGCGACCGGCACCGGGGTCGGCCGCGCCCTTCTCGACGAGATCATCAAGCGGGCCGAGGATCTGCCGCTCCGGCTGGTATCGAGCGCGATGAACCTCGACTCCTTTTCCCTCTACACCCGGGCCGGATTCGGGCCGGTTGCGGTCTATCAGGACATGCGCTTCCCGGTGGATGCCGAGCTTCCGCCTCCGCCCGCCGGCCCCGGAAGCGTGCGGATGGCGAACGTGAGCCACCTCTTCGGCATGGCCGATCTGGAAGAGGAAATCTCCGGGATCCGGCGGGCAAAGGACCTGGCCCACTTCGTCCGGAACCCGGGCGGCTACTGGAATACCTTCGTTCATATCGATCCCTCCGGGAAAATCGATGGCTGGCTTTCCTCCGTGGATCACCCGGGCTGCCGCATGATCGGTCCCGGGGTGATGAGGGACGAGAATGCCGCCCTGGCCCTCCTGCATGTTCAGCTTTCCCAAGCCCGTGGCGGCTCGCCCGTGTTTCTCATCGGCACGCACGAGTCCTACCTCATTGCAGAACTCTACCGCTGGGGTGCCCGCAATGTGGAAATCCACTTCGCCCAGGTGCGCGGGGCCTTCGCCCAGCCCCAGGGGATCATCATGCCCACCTTCCTCCCGGAGACCGGCTGATCCACCGCGGGGACCTTCAGCTACACAGCGGCGCGCAGAGCCTCACCAGAGCAGGGTCGATCTTGTACTTCGAGTCCACCACCGTGTGGATGGGCAGGTGGCCGAAGGTCCCATCGCGGTAAACCATGATCGCGTTCGTTTCACCGGCTTCCAGCGAATCCACCGCGGCCACCGCGAACTTGTAGGCCATGATCCGGTCGTGGACCGTGGGCGAACCGCCCCGTTGCACGTGGCCGAGCACGGTCAGCCGCGCCTCCATCCCGATCGAGTCGTTGATGTAGCGGGTGGTGTAATCCGCCATCTTGGTACCTTCCGCCACGATCGCGATGATGTGGTCGCGCCCCTCGTGCTTGATCTCGTGCTTGAGCTTCGCGCCGATCTTCTCGAGATCGAAGGGGATCTCCGTGGTGAGGCAGAGCTCCGCGCCGCAAGCCAGCGCACTGACCATCGCGAGGTAACCGCAATGGCGGCCCATCACCTCGATTACGAAGGCCCGTGAGAACGAGGTCGCCGTGTCGCGGATCGAGTCCACCGACTGGCGGATCATGTTCAGGGCGGTATCGACTCCGAGGCAGTAGTCCGTGCCCGCGATGTCGTTGTCGATCGTCGCCGGGATCCCGGCGAAGGGCACACCGAAGTCCGCATAGAACTGGTTCAGGGCGCGGAACGAGCCGTCCCCGCCGATCACGATCAGCTTGTTGATTCCCCGCTTCTGCAGGTTTTCGAAAGCCTGCCGCCGGAATTCGAGTTCGAAGAAGCGCTTGGACCGCGAGGAGCGAAGAAAGGTGCCGCCGCGATGTAGAATACCGGAGATCAACTCGCGGTTGGATTCGACGATCTTGTCGTCGATCAGGCCCCGCAGGCCGTCGTAAACCAGCCACGGCTTGTAGCCACGGCTAGCCGCGTAATCCGCGGCGCATTTGATCGCGGGGTTCATTCCCGCCGCGTCCCCGCCGGATGTGAAAATTGCGATGCCTTCGCTCATTGGGTGCGGGCGGAAGGAAGGGGACCGCCCGGCCGCTGGCAAGCACGGGATGTGCCGCAGACCGTGCAACTTGCAACCGTGCGACTTGCAATGGAGGCAGGTTGCATGGCGAAAAAATAGCAAATCCTGCCACCGGATTCCAAATTTTGCTGATTGCCAACGGGTTGCGTTGCGAGCCCGAGATTGGCCGGTTTCGTGCAAGAGAACGATTCCAGTAACCCACGACGCTCATGCTCCACTGGACCATCACATTTTTGATTCTAGCGCTCATCGCGGGTCTCCTCGGCTTCACAGGAATCGCTGGCGCAGCAGTGGGAGTCGCCAAGGTGCTGTTCTTCGTCTTCCTCGTTCTGCTCGTGATTTCCGCGCTCTCGAATGCCTTGCGCGGGAAAGCCCCCTGACAGGAGCCGGATGACAAAAAAACTTTCCCCCGTGTAATGACGAAAAACCGGATGATCCTCAATGTCTTGAGTGTCCTTCTTGTTCTCTCGACCACGAGTTATGAGAAAAAAAGTCCGGCAGAAATGGCTGCGGACGGCGTTGGTGATGCTATAGAGGCAGGACGTCGAGGAAGCACGTGATGCTGTCAAAGAAGCCGACTGGAAAAACAGATTTGCCGCGGGTAATACCGTGGCGGGGCGGGCGCTCGGGGAGGGGTGCCCGCCCCAATTTTTTTTACGAGACCCTCATGCGACACGAACTGGCCATCCGCAGTATTCTTCTCCTACCGGTCCTGGCGGCGCTTCCCGCCCGGGCGCAGTCCCCACAAGCCGATCACGACAAGCCGTTGCCGGATTGGGGAAAGGGCTACCTGACCTTCTACTTCGACAACGACCTCTTCGCCGACACTGATCGCGACTACACGAACGGCGCGCGCCTCTCTTGGATCTCGTCGAACCGGGACACGGAAGACCTTGACCGGTTGCAGCAGATTCTCCGCCGTCTTTCCGGGGACTCCGAGAGCTTCGATGTCTTCAAGACCTTGACCGGATTCAAGGATCCGAATGATATACAATATAACTACGGGATTTCACTCACGCAGTTGATGTATACCCCTGAGACAGCGTCCTCCTACACCCAGCCCGTCGGGGAACGGCGGTATGCGGGGTGGCTCGGCTTGGGTTATTCGCTGCACGTCAAGGACGACCGGATCTTGAACTCGATCGAGTTCACGCTCGGCACGACCGGTTCGAATTCGCTGGCGGAGAACTCGCAGGATTTCATCCACAGCATCCGCGACATCGAGAAGTTCAACGGTTGGGACAACCAGATCCCCAATGAAATCACCGCCGACCTCAGCTTCGTGCAAAAGCGCCGGGCCGATTTCGTGAAGTGGAATTATGGTGCCTTCCGCATGGACGGTGTGACCGAATGGGGCGCGCGTCTGGGCACCTTCCGGACATCGGCTCACCTCGGCGGCTTCTTCCGGTTCGGTTTCAATCTGCCGCCGGACTTCTCCGATCCCCGCCTTTCGGAGACCGCTTACTCGAACCTCTACTTCGACACGGATGATCCGTACACCGGCAACTGGTCGGTGTACCTCCTCTTCGGCGCAACCGGCCGGGGGATCGCCCACGACGCCACTCTGGACGGCCCGCTGTTCCACGACTTCAATACCGGGAACGACCGGGAGCCTTTCGTCGGCGAGGTCTTCGGCGGTGGTGGCATCCGCTACCGGGAGGTCGAGCTGAGCTACGTGCACACGTGGCGGACGCAGGAGTACGCGGAGCAGCGGGACGAAGGCTCCAACTTCGGGTCGGTGGCGCTCCGGGTCCGGTTTTGAACCGGCGAGCCCGGTTTGGCATGCACTTCCCTCTCCTTCCGGATTGCACCGCGAGGCGGGGAGTGCATTTTTGCCGGATGAGTGGAATGCGCCGTCTTGCAGCTGCCTTCCTGGCGTTTGCTTCCGCCTTGCCCGTTGCCGGCGAGGATGCGAGCCCCGCGACTGCGCGGTTGCATGCTTTGGTGCGGCAGCATGCGGCCGGAATGAACTTCCCGGAGGTGGTGGCCAGGAACGGGACCAGTTTCCGCCGCGTGGTGATCAAGGAGGTGTCCCAGGACTCGGTCCGCTTCAGTCACGCGGAGGGAGAGTTGACCTTGAGGGCCGTGGACTGCCCCTCCTTGTGGGCGGAGCTGTTCGGGTTCGCGGGTGCGGGACCGGCGGAGGGGAAGGGTGTCGTGCAGACCGGGAATAGCGCGGCACGTGCCATCGCCGTGATCGAAGGCGACCGCTCGAACGGCACGGGGTTCTTCTGCCGGGCGGAGGATCAAGTCTATCTCTACACCGCGGCCCACGTCATTTCGGGAAATGCCAAGCTTCAGGTGAAGCTGCGGGACGGCACGGTGGTGCGTAAGTTCGGAATGCTGGAGGCGGCGGAAGGAGCCGATCTGGTCCGGCTGCCGGTGGAGCAAGAGATCGCGGATGTCTTGGTGATCGCGCCCGTGTCCGGCCTGGCGAAGGTCGGTGAAGAGGTGCTGGCCTCCGGCAATGCCGCCGGAACCGGCACGGTGGGATTCGAGAAAGGCAAGATTCTCGGGGTGGGCCCGACTTCGATCGAGATCGATGCCGAGGTGATCCAAGGCAACAGCGGCGGGCCGATCCTGGATTCGGCCAGCGGCAGGGCGTTGGGGGTGGTAACGCATCTGACCGCGGCCCGCGATGACCGTTGGGCGAAGGACACGCGCTTTTCGGAGGTCCGGCGATTCGGTTGCCGGCTTGATCGTGAATGGGAGTGGAAGAAGCTGCCGGTCGAAGCGTTCCTGAAGGAGGGGAAGGCGATCCTCGCGATCCAGGACCAGTCGGAACTGATGATGGCCGCCCTGCAGCCCTCCCAGTGGAAGGGCGAAGTGTTCCGGCGGCTATCTTCGAATCCCTTGGCACGCGACATCGTCGCCCTCGATTCGTGGATCGAAGAGCAGCGCCGCGGCGGCCAGAAGTTCAGCGAGACGGACCGGAAGAAGCGTTTGCGCGGCGTGTTGGAGAGCGCCCGCCATCGGTCCCGCACCCAGATGGCAGGCTTCAATCAGGAGGGCTTCACCTGGTTCCACCGCGATGTGGCGGACAAGGAGATCCGGACCCGGACGGAGATTGATCAGGTTTACGAGACCTCGGTGATGGAGCTGCGTTGAGGCTGCGCGCGCTATTCTTCAGCGGGCTCGAAGATCAGCAGGTAGAATCCGCGACCGGTGCCGGCCGGCACGTCGAGAGTGTGGTTGTTCCGCTGCTCGGGTGTCATTGCCTCGATTTCGGAGACGGTCAGCGTGTCGATCCGTTTCGAGAGATCCGGGAGATCGCCCAGGCTGGTGCTGTGGTGGAGGTGGTAGCTGCCGAGGGGTTTCAGGACCGGGTAGTCGATCCGGACGTTGGCACCCATGGGTTCGCAGCCGAGGCGGAATTCCAGATCGTCCAAGGGGCTGTGTGGATCCATGCCGAGGTGGTACTCATCCAGATTGCTCAGGCCGCCGTGGTCGGAGTCCGCGTCCGTCTGACCGGCGAGGTCGTGCTGATCGAGCCAGTCCGCGAAGCCGAAGGTGGAGATCACGAGCGTGGCGGGTGACGAGAGGTTACCGGCTTCATCGAGGGCGCGGACTTCATAGGTGTACGAGGTGTCGCGGGCGAGGCCGGTATCGTTGAACGCAAGTCCGGCGGTGGTGCCGAGGAGCGAGCCGTTGCGGAGGATCTGGTAGCCGGTGACCTCCAGGTTGTCGCTGGCGGCGGTCCAGGAGAGGGCGATGTCGTGGTAGCCGGGAGTTCCGGCGAGGTCGCCGGGCGGTCCGGGGGCTTCCTCGTCCGGGAGGGTGGCCATGGAGAGTTCGGCGGGGGCGGAGGCGTTGCCGGCGGCGTCGAAAGCGAGCACCTTGTAGACGTAGCCTTGATCGGGTTCGAGGCCGGTGTCGGCATAGGTGAGGCCGGGCACGGCGGCGATCATCACATCGTCCCTAAAAATCTGATAACCAGCGACTCCGAGGTTATCCGAAGAGGCCGACCAAGCCAGTTCGATGGAGGTCAGGCCGGGAGTGCCATTGAAGGTGGCGGGAGTCTGCGGCGGCACCTCGTCGGCCAAGGTCGTCGCGGAGACAGTGGCCGGGGCGGAGGCGTTGCCGGCGGCATCGATCGCGCGCACTTCGTAGTGGTAGGTCGTCTCGGTGGCCAGGTCGTTGTCGGTGTAGCCGGTTCCCGGGACGGTGGCGACAAGCTGCCCGTCGCGGCTGATGCGGTAGCCGGTGACTCCCAGGTTGTCGGTGGATGCCTGCCAGGAAAGCTCGACGGAGAGGAGGCCCGGGACCGCGCCCGGAGAGGCGGGGACCGTGGGTGGTTGCGTGTCGGCAAGCGTGGCGGTCGAAATCGCGGCCGGAGCGGAGGCGTTGCCGCTGCCGTCGAGAGCCCGCACCTCGTAGGCATAGGATGTCGCCGGCGAGAGATCGTTGTCCGTGTAGGAGAGTCCCGGGATGGTGGCGATCACGGTGCCGTTCCGGCTCAGCTCGTAGCCGGTCACGTCGATATTGTCGGTGGCCTCGTTCCAAGAGAGTTGGACCGAGACCAGGCCGGGCGTGGCGGAGAGTCCTGCCGGGGTGGTCGGACTTTCCGTGTCCGCAAGCGTGCTGACGGTGAGGGTGGCCGGATCGGATTCGTTGCCCACGGCATCGAGGGCGATGACGGTGTAGGTGTATTGCGTCCCGAGCCCGAGGTTGTTGTCGGTGTAACCGGGGCTGGCGACCGTCGCGATCAGGGTGCCGTCGCGCCAGACCTGGTAGTCCGCCACGCCGAGGTTGTCGCCCGAGGGGTCCCAGACGAGTTGGATCGAGAAATAGCCCGGAGTGCCGGTGAGGTTGGCCGGCGCGGTGGGAGGTTCGGCGTCGCCCAGAGTGGTGACGGTGAGTTCGGCCGGTGAGGAAGCGTTTCCGACCGCATCGACGGCGCAGACCGAGTAGTGGTACTCCGTCTCGAGATCCACGCTGTTGTCGGTGAAGCTCGTTCCGGCCGCGGTCGCGATGAGATCGCCGTCGCGGCGGATCTGGTATCCGGTCACGCCGAAGTTGTCGCTTGAGGGTGCCCACGAGAGTTCGACGGAGTAAGGTCCGGGCACGCCTTCCAGCGAGCCGGGAACGGTCGGAGGCTGCTGGTCCGGCAGGACCGTGACCGCGAGTGGAGCGGGCGCGAGGCTGCCTTGTCCTTCCGGGCTAACGGCATCTTCCGGGATGGAGATGTTGACCTGGGTCGAGAAGGGGGCCGGGGAGATACGGGCGACATAGTAGTAACCGGAGCCTCGCAGCCCGGTCACGGTGCCGCCCTGGACGGCGATGTCGGCCGGGCTGAAGTCGGTCACGTCCATGTCGAAGACGACGGTGGCGTCGAAGGAACCGTCGACCGGCGCGGCGGGTCCGGCCAACTGGCAGCGGGCCGCCCGTTTGTTGTAGGGCGGGGAGTAGGTTTCCGGATCGGTGGTGTTGGTCGGCCAGGTGCCCGCGTGGAAGAGCGTCCAATTCGTCGCGTCGTTGCTCAGATACACCTCGTACTGGGAGACGCGGCCGTTGGTGGAATTGTAGCGCGGGTAGTAGGTGAAGCCGCCGATCTCGCGGACCGAGCCGGTGTCGATGACGACGAAGTGCGGATGGGTGGCACCGGTGACGTTCGCGGTTTGCCAGTGGTTGGACGAACCGATGCTGCCGTCGATCACCTTGGTGGCGGCCGTGGTGGCGCCGTCCTGGCTGTCGTAAGAGTGGATGCTCAGTTGCCCGATCGGGATCCGTACTCCCTCGCCGTCGAGGATCTCGAACTCGCGGACGGAAGCGTAGCCCCTGGTTCCGGCGAGCGTTTTGAGCATCACGTAGCGGCCCTTCGGTGCGGCGAGATAGGAGAACTCAGAAGGAACCAAGCCGTCGATATAGCCCTGCAGGGCGGCGATCCCGGCGGTGTGGGCGAGATTCTTGGCCAAGGGCGGCATCGCGTCGCCATTGCCGACGGCGCTGGCGCGGACGAAGACGGCGGAGAGCGAGGTGTCACCCGGCTTGATGTAGCGGCCTTCCGGTCCGAGGGATTCGAAGCGCTGGGGAATGCCGTTGATGAGATTCTGCAGGTCGAGCGGGGTGCCCAGGCGGGCGTCGAACCCGTCCCCCGAACCGCCCGGCTGATGGCAGTGCGCGCAGTTGGAGTCCAGGTAGGATCTCACCCGGTGTTCGAGCGGAGCGGTGACGTCGTCGAGGGGGCGGGCCTCGATGTAGCTTTCGAGTTGCGCGGCGGTCAGGGCGACATCGAAGGCCCCGATGGCGTTGAGGGTGTTGAGCTGGTTGGCGGTGCGCCCGGTGGAGGGATAGTGGAAATCCGAATTCAGGTTGGCGGTGCGGACACCGAGCGCCTGCCCGGACACGTCGTTGTGGCAGATCAGGCAGTCGCCGCGGGAGGGATAGCTCCAGGTACGCTGTTCGTTGCCGCCGGTGCCGTTGGTGTAGGTGTAGGTTTCCTCGTCACCCTGCTCGAGAAGCTCGGCGTCGGTGCCGGCGGCGTTCCACTTGTAGGTGAAGCCGTATTTGCCGCCGCCGGCGGTGCAGACGAGGAAGCGGGTTTCGAGGCGCTTGATCGCGGCCGGGTTGTTCGCGTCGGTGTTGGTCTCGAAATGCTTCACGAACACGGTGCCGGCCGGGAAGGTCCAGCTGCCCTCCGGATCGAAGATCACGTCTTCCGCCGCGGAATTGAAGGTGCCGTCGTTGGGGAGGATCACCCAGCGCTGCTTGGCGGCGGCGTCGGACCAAAGCGGGTTCGGCACGTCGTAGGGGATGACTCCCGGGGCGGTGGCGAGGGTGGCGAGGTTCGTGAACACGCCGGTCTGCGAAAGGAACTGCGGCGGTTCCGCGGAGACGGCCGGCAGGGCCAGCTTCATGATCTTGCCGTTGTTCGGGGTGTTGGTCCCCGAGAGGTTCATCATGTAGATTTCGCCCGCGCTGTCGGTCGAGAAGCTGCAGAGACCCTTCTTGTAGCCGGTATCGAAGGAGGAGTACATCTCCTGGATGACCGGAGCCCCGCTTGCGGGGACCGTGGCGCTCCAGATGCGGCCGCGGATGTGGTCGCCGAAGATCACCTTGCCGCTGAGGAAGCTCGCCCACTTGTTACCGCGGTAACGGGGGCCGCCGATGATGCTGGCACCCTCCGAGTGGTCGTATTCGTAGTGCGGCAGCACGTCGGTGCCGGTCAAGGGATTTGGCTTGGTCTTGGAGGTCGGGCGGGTGCCCTCGAGGTAGGCCCACTGGCAGTTGCCGCCTTTTGGCACCCGCACCAGCTCCTCGCGGTTGGCCTCGCCGACGTCACCGACCCAGATCTCGTCGGTCACGGGGTCGAAATGGGCCGAGTGAGGGCTGCGCAGCCCGATCGCGTAGAACTCCTCCAGAATTCCACCGTTTGCGTCCAGCCAGGGGTTGTCGTTCGGGATGCCGTAGCCTTGGCTGAAGCTCGCCGGCCAGTTCTCGGGCTTCGGCGGGACCGAATCCGGATGGTCGAGCCACCACTCGGGATTTTCCGTCGGCTGCCGGCGGATCGGATGGGACTTGGCGGGATTGTTGTCGACGTCGATCCGGAGGATCCCGCCGAAGAAGCCGATGTTCAGCTCCTGGGAATTGTCGAGGGCATCGCCGCCCAAGCCGCCGTCGCCGACGGTGATATAGAGGAAGCCGTCGTCGCCGAAGAAGGTTGCCCCGCCGTTGTGGAAGCGGTGGGGATCGTACTGCGAGATCAGGATGCTCTCGCTGTTGGGATCGATGGTCCCCGAAGCGGGGAGCCAGTCGAATCGGGAGACGGTCCAATAGGTCCGGTCGTTGTCATCCACGCCGGGGACGGCGCGGCGGTTGTAGCAGACGTAGACCTTGTTCTGGCCGGGAGCGCCGCTCTGGGCGAACTGCGGGTGGAAAGAGAGGCTGTAGAAGCCCTGGTCCTCGGAGGTTTCCACGCGGGCGCCGAGGTCGGCCACGAGGATCCTTTGAGCCATGGTGGCGGCCGGGTTGTTCGGGAAGCGCCAAATCTGGCCGTTCTTGCCGACGAGCAGGAGATCGGTCGAACCCGGGATCTCCGACAGCGCGAGGGGATCGGTGAAGGTGAGATTCGGAAACGCGTTCTCGACGGCCCAGCCGGAGGGGTCGCCCGGAGGAGAGTTGGGGAAGACCCCGTTGAAGTACGCGCCGACGGGCTCGGGCTGATCGAGTCCGGGAAGGGATGAGCCCGATGCCAGTTGTGCGGATGTTATGAGGGTGGATCCGTACAGGCAAAGGCCAAGGGAGTGCAGCAATCTGGGGGGATGCACGGCAGTAATTTTGGAGTTCTCAGGATCGGGGAGCCATCGCTCGGCCGGGGGACCGGGAGGTGACGACGCTTTCGCGAAGCTGGACGGCCGTTTATCTCGCAAATCCCATGCCTGGATCAAGTGCTTTTCCTACATTATCGCGTAGGGGGGAATTGGCGTTAAGTGCTGATTTTCAGAATGTAATCCGAGGTATTACAGCATACGTAAGGGAACACCCCTACAAGGATATTGCGATTCGCAACGTGAAGGAAGAACCGAGCAAAATTTGCGGGGAATGTCATAAAAAAAGTCTGGCCCGGACAAGCGGCCTTTTTTAAAAGCGGCGCGCACAGAGTGCGTTACCGCGACTGCTCCCGGGGGGGGAAGCGAGTTGGCGGAGAGAGATAGAGAGACTGCTGTTTCCGCGGGATCATTCGCGCTGCCGTGCGGCCGATCCCGGGACTGCTGGCGAAACAAGCCGTAGCACCTACACCCCCATGTACACCCTCCCACCCTCCACGGAATGTTCCTCGATCCACTCCAGTAGGATACCGGATCTGGCTTGAGAAATGCTTGTTTGATGATCTTGGCTTGAAGGTTCGCCTGCCCCCCAGACCGAGTCCCGCATGTCCCTGTCCCCCCCCCGCGTCCTCCCCTCAGGATCCGCCGGCCGGTTAGTTTGCCTGGCCGCCGCGGGCGGTGTTTTGCGTGCCCAGGTGCCGGATACCCTGCGCTATTCGATTTACGCGCCCAAGACGCTGCCGCAGGCATTCGAGCAGCAGGGGTCGAGCATCGCCCTCTCCGGGAATGTGGCGGTAGTCGGCTCGCCGCTCTATGACGGCGATCCGGTGACGGGTCTCGATAGCGGGGCGGTGAAGATCTATGACGCCTCCACCGGCAAGCTGATGCACCGGCTGTTGAATCCCGCCGGGGCGGCGTTCGGATACTTCGGTGGCAGCGTGGCGGTCTCCGGCAACCTGGTGGTGGTCGGTTCGTGCAACCCGGTGGACGGGAAGGCGCAGGCAGGCTGCGCCTACGTGTATGACCTTTCTTCTGCGGCTCCGACGATGCCGGTACTGGTCATCGAGAATCCGGCCCCTGCGGAGCAGGACCAATTCTCCCATTCGGTGGCGATCGACGGGGATGTGGTGGTGGCGGGAGCGTGGATGGCGGACGGGGTTTCGGAGAATGCGGGCAAGGCTTACGTGTTCGACCTGTCTTCGGCCGAGCCTGTGGAGCCGGTGTTGGTGTTGGAGAATCCCGCCCCTGCTCCCGACGACAATTTCGGCTCGTCGGTGGCGGTCGCGGGTTCGCGGTTCGCCGTTGGGGCCTACCGGGACAATCTGGGTGCTCCGAATGCGGGCCGCGTTTTCGTTTACGATCTCGAGTCGGGCACGCCGGCGAGCCCGGTGCAGACCCTGACCATGCCCGGTGCCGAGGAGAACGATTGCTTCGGCAATGTCCTGGCGATGGCGGGCAGCTATCTGGCGGTCGGTGCGGAGGCCGATGACACCAGCGCGATCAATGCCGGCCGGGTGCTGGTTTACGATCTTTCCGCAGCCGAGCCTTCCCAACCGTGGCTGACCTTGGCGCAGCCGGCGGGGCAGCCGAACGGTTACTTCGGTACGGCGGTCGCCCTCACGACCGGCCATCTGGTGGTCGGTGCCTACCGCGACGACACTGCGGCGGAGAATGCGGGGACCTGCTATGTGTATCAGCTTTCGGGCGGCAGTCCCGGGGCGCCTGTTGCCACCCCGGACAAGCCGGTCCCCGCGGTGGCGGACTACTTCGGGAACGCGGTGGCCATTTCCGGGAACACCGTCCTGGTTGCTGCCTTCCACGACGACCGGGGGGACATCGAGTCCGGCTGCACCTACGTTTACGACCTCGCTTCCCCGACTCCGGACACCTTCACCTTCGCCCTCGACAATCCGGCAAGCGGTTCGCTCGACCGCTTCGGGACTTCCGTGGCGATTGACGGGAGCATCCTGGCGATCGGATCTCCCGGATCGGATGCCGGCGCGTCCGCGGCCGGCAGGGTGGGCGTGCACGACTTGTCCGCTTCGAAGCCGACGGCCGTCCTGGTATCCCTCGAGGATCCGGCCCCGGACGTGGACGAGAATTTCGGTGCCGCGGTGGCGGTGTCCGGGGACATCGTGGTGGTCGGGAGTCCCGGTGATGACGGAGTGGCTGAAGATGCGGGCCGGGTCTATGTTTACGACCTCGCGAACCTGCCCTCGAAGACGCCCGCATGGATCCTTTCGAACCCCGCGCCGGGAGCGGGAGACCGGTTCGGCAGCGCGGTGGCGATCTCGGGCGACATCGTGGTGATCGGAGCCGCCAGCGATGACGCCTCCGGAGCCGATTCCGGGATTGCTTACGTTTACGACCTCGCCTCTCCCACGCCCGCGACACCGATCCATACGCTGGCAAATCCAAGTCCTGCCGCCGGTGACGGTTTCGGAGCCGCGGTGGGAGTGTCCGGGAACCGCATCGTCATCGGGGCTCCGAAGGACGACAACGGAGCCGCGGATGGCGGGATCGCTTATGCCTATGACATCTCCGGAGCATCTCCCGCGGTGCCGCTGCATGTGATCCCGAATCCCACGCCGCAGGTGGACGACGGATTCGGCAACGCGGTCGGCATTTCGGGCACGCTGGTGGGAATCGGAGCCAGTGGCGACGACGCCGGCGCGGCCAATGCCGGGGCGGCCTACGTCTTCGAGTTGTCCGGTGCCACGCCGACGGTGCCGCTGCACACCCTGCCGAATCCCGATCCTGCGGGCGAGGACCGCTTCGGGAACGCGGTGGCGGTTTCCGCTCCGCGGATCGTGGTCGGGTCCTATCTCGACAACAACCCGACGGATTCCGGCCGGACCTATTCCTTCAACATGACGTCGGCGACGCCAACGCTGCCTTCCGCGACGCAGAAGAAAAGCACCTCGACCTCGGGCGACCAGTTTGGTGCTTCGGTCGCGGTCTCCGGTGCCATCGTGGTGGTCGGCACACCCTCCGATAACAAGACCGCGCCGGACAAAGGTGCAGCCTACGTCTTCGGTCCGGCCGCCCCCGAGATTGCCGTCGAGGTCGGCGGAGAGGATCTGGGCAGCGGCGGTTCCGCTTCCTTCGGGCCGGTTGCGATGGGGGCGGGGAGCGAGGGAGAATTGACGATTTCCGTGCTTAACACGGGTATCACCAATCTCTCGATCAGCGCGCTCAGCTTGGTGGGCCCGCACGCGGCCGATTTCAGCGTCACGAGCGGGGCTGCGCCTTTCAACATTTCCGCGGACGACGACAAGCCGATCGAGGTGAGCTTCCATCCCTCCGCCTCGGGCATCCGCAATGCCACGCTGCGGATCACCAACAGCGACTCGGACGAGGGCATCTTCGAGATCGTCCTGTCCGGGCGGGGGCTTTCAGCGGCCGAGGACACGGATGGCGACGGGCTGAACGATGTCTCGGAACTGCGGATGGCCTCGCTCGGCTTCGATTGGGAGAACCCCGATCCGGACCTTGTCGCGGCCTTCGATACGTACTACGCCAACGGCTCCTTCTTCGATCCGTCGAAGGTTCAGGCCTTGCGGCTGCGGGCGCCGCAGATGACGCGGACGAGCGGGGGGCAAACGACGCTGACCTTCTCGCTTCTCAAATCGACGGACTTCCAGATCTACCAGCCGCTGCCTTTCACGATCCCGGAAGCGACGTTGAATCCGGCGGGCGAGCTGGAGTTCCGCTTCAGCGTGCCTGACGATACCGAGTTCTACCGCTTGGAAACCAAATAGCTTCGAAACGGGAAATGCTTTCCTCCTTCCACCACCGCCTCCGAACCGCCCGCGCCGGGACTATCCCGGCGCTGGGCTTGTCGTGCGGGATCCTGTCGGCGGCTCCGATTCCCTACTCGCCCGAGCATTCCTACGCCTCGCCCGCCACGGCGCGGCAGATTGCATCCCAACTGGGATACTCGGTGGCGGCGGATTCGACCTATCTGGCCATCGCTTCCCCTTACGACGACACCGGCGGCGAGGATTGCGGCATCGTGGGGGTTTACAACGCCAGCACGGGTGTCCTTGTGCGGGTGCTGAGCAATCCGGTGCCCTCGCACCAGGCTCTTTTCGGGTGGTCGGTGGCGGTTGCGGGGAACCGTGTGGTCGTGGGCGTGCCCGACGACGACACGGGCGCGGATGATGGCGGCATCGCTTACGTTTACGACATGTCCTCGGCCACGCCGGAGGTGCCGGTGCGCACCTTGGTGAATCCGGACGCGGGCGAGAACGACGCCTTCGGCTACGCGGTGGCGATCTCCGGCGACCGGGTGGTGGTCGGTGCCCGCTATGGCGATTCCGGGGTGGCTCACGCGGGCATGGCATATGTGTACGATCTGGCTTCCGCGACGCCGGAGCAGCCGGTCCTGGGGCTGCCGAATCCCGCGGCGTCCGGCCAGAATTTCGGCCATGCCGTGGCGATCTCGGGCTCGCGGGTGGTAGTGGGAGCGCCGCAGGAAACGGGTGGTGGCGATTTGAGCCGGGTGTATGTGTATGACGTTTCATCCGGCACGCCGCAGGTTCCGGTGGGGACGTTCGCGGACGCCACGGCCGGAACGAACGAGCGCTTCGGCTGGTCCGTTTCGGTATCGGGCGACAAGGTGGCCGTCGGTGCGCCCCATGAGGACAGCGGCGCGGATAACAGCGGTGCCACTTACGTCTATGATTTCAGCGCGGGTCCGCCCTCCGGGCCTTGGGCGACGATCCTCAATCCGGCACCGGCGATCAGCGACGAGTTCGGTGCGGCGGTATCGGTCTCCGGCAACCATCTGGCGATCGGCAACGCGCTCGACGATCAGGGTGCCAGCGAAGCGGGACGGGTCTATGCCTATGAATTGAACACCGGCGGGGCCTCGCTTTATGCCACCATGGAGAACCCGAGTCCCCAGAGCGGGGATCAGTTCGGGCGCGCGGTATCATTCGCGGGCAACCGCCTGCTGACCGGTGCCCACGGCGACAATACCGGCGGCAGCGACGTGGGTTCGGCCTATGTCTATGATTTCGCGGGATCCCCCCCGCCGGTGCCGCTCTTCACGATCAACACGCCGAGCATCTCCTCGGCCGAGGAATTCGGCACCGCGGTGGCGATATCCGGGTCGATCGTGGTCATCGGCGCGCACCATGACGACAAGGCGGGAAACCAGAACTCCGGCACGGTTTTCCTCTACGACCGGCAGTCGCCCACGCCCGGGACCCCGGTGCTGATCCTGGAGAATCCGAACCCGACCTTGAACGATTATTTCGGGGCCGCGGTGGCGATCAACGGCGACGTCGTGGCGGTGGCGGCCTATCAGGATGACAACCCGGTGACCAACAGCGGCGTGGTGTATCTCTACGACCGGAACTCCGGCACGCCGACGGTGCCGTTCCTGACGATTATCAATCCCGCAGCGAACTCGCAGGACCAGTTCGGCAACGCGATCGCGATCTCCGGGTCCCGTCTCGTGGTCGGGTGTGCGAAGAACGATGTGGGTGCCACCGGCGATGCGGGCAGCGCGTATGTTTTCGACCTTTCCTCCGGCACTCCCGCGGTGCCGGTGGCCGCTCTGGACAATCCGGCACCCGCCGCCGACGACGGCTTCGGTTACTCGGTGGCGATCTCAGGTACGAAGGTCTTCGTAGGTGCGCCGGGCAACGACACGGGGGCGGCGAATGCGGGCTCGGCCTACCTCTACGATATTTCCTCCGGCACTCCCGCGGTGCCCGTCGCGGTTTTCGACAATCCGAATCCCACGCTCGACGATTTCTTCGGCCATGCCGTGGCGGTGTCCGACGGGTGGCTGGTGGCCGGTGCCTATCAGGACGATGCCGGCGACCGGGACGCGGGTTGCGCGTATGTGTATTCTTTCGGCGAACTGCCCTCAACCGCGCCCTTCCTGACATTGCTGAATCCCTCGCCGGAGCCGGAAGACTATTTCGGGATCGCGACAGCGATCTCCGGCTCGCGCATCGTGATCGGCGCGTCTGAAATGGACCTCTTTGCCGCCGATGCCGGCAGCGCCTTCGTGTACGAAATGACATCCGCGAACCCGCAGGCGGCGGTGGAGACCTTGGATTGCGGCGTCCACAAGAACGGGGATGCGTTCGGGTTCTCGGTGGCGATCGACGGGGTGGACATCGTGGTGGGCGCGCCTCTGGACGACGGGAATACCTTCGACCGTGGTGCCGCGCATGTCTTCGATCCCGATCCGCCGCAGCCGCAGATGCAGGTCGAGCAGCCGCCCGGTACCGGCTTGATCGGGGGGGCGGCGAGCATCCATTTCGGCGATGCCCCGGTGGGGACGAGCGGGGGGACGCAGATGGTCGTGGTCAGGAACGTGGGCACGGCCTCGCTGGAGGTCACGGGGATCTCGCTTCTCTCGGGTCATACGGACGACTTCCAGGTGTATCCCCCGCAATTGCCGGTGGCCTTGGCAGTGGACCAGACGGCGACCTTCGAGGTGGGATTCACCCCTGCGGCCGCCGGTACCCGGATCGCGACGCTGCGGATCGCGAGCAACGCGACCGGCAACAGCCCTTTCGATATCACGCTGACCGGGCAATCGCTGGCGGCGGATCACGATACCGATGGCGATGGCCTGAACGACGTGCTTGAATTGCAGCTCGAGGCGCTCGGTTTCGATTGGCAGGTCGATGACAGCGAGCTCGCGGCCCTGCTGCTGTCCGGCGCGAATGTCACGGGAGCCTATTCGCTGGAGCAGCTCGAGGCGATGCATCCGGGAATGCCGCTGGCTCCGGTGAATCCCGCCACGGGAGAATTCACGCTCACCGTCGGGGTGAAAAGATCGGTGGATCTGCAGAACTTCGACCTGGTGCCGATGGCTGCCGGGCAGACTTTCATCAACGGGCAAGGGGCGCTGGAGTTCCATTTCGAGTCGCCGGACCCGAAGGTGTTCTTCCGGCTCGAGCCGAGGTAGGGAGTTCGTGTGATATGCCGTGAGCGAACCGGCGGGGCCGGTTGCGGGAGGGGGTGATCCGGTTTCCGCCGCTGGATTTCCGGCGGGCTGAGGATGGCTTTCCGCGGTTCCGGCCGGGTCTGGATTCGAATTGACTTTTCTAGCAAAACTCCAGCACCATCTGCTAGTCCACCCAGACTCCCACAGCATGTTCACCCCCCCAATGCACCCTGTGGAGCGACTTTTGGCCGGCGCATCGCTGGCATGGTTCGCCCTTTGCGCTCCCTCCACCGCCCAGGATTTCTCGCTGCGTGTTGCCGATGGCGACCGCGCGTTGTTCGAAACTTTTCCTGTTCCCGGCGAGGCGCTCGCCGGGATGAAGGGTGGTTTCTATTTCGGCCTCGATGCCACCGCGACGTACGATTCGAACTTCTTCATCCTCCAGGATTATCCGGAGAGCGAGTTCGTGGTGGATGTGGCGCCGTGGGTGATGTACCGCTCCGATCCGGAGGGTGGTGCGAGGTTGTCCTTCGAGGCGCGCTACTCGCCGGTCCTCCATACCTATTGGAACAACTCGCATCTCAACGGGGTGGACCACACGGGCGACATCGCCTTCCACTTCAAGGGCGCGCGGACGGACATCACGGCCTTCGCCAGCTACGACGAGGTATCCTCCGCGGACCGGCTCTCGGGCGGGTTCATCCAGGGATCGATCCTGAACTACGGGATCAAAGGTTCGTATCAGCTGGCACCGCGGACCTCGCT
>CAMLOZ010000011.1 GCA_946481625.1 uncultured Haloferula sp.
CGACGCGGAGGGATAAAGGCGGATGACGAATTCGGAATTTCCGAATGTCGAATGACTTGTGAGGCTTCATCACACACTCCATTCGACATTTGGAAATCCGTCATTCGACATTTTCCCGGAACAAATCGCCCGATCCTCCCTCTCCGCCCCGCCCCAAACCCCCATTTGACAGGCCCCGGATGCCTCCTATTTTCGCGGAACCCCGATGGGCCATCCTCACGACCTCGACCCCGCCTTCCGTTCGCATGCACCAGGCTACTGGCCCGCGGAGGCGATGGCCAACTGGCATGACGCCAATTGGCAACTCAAGAACCGCGTTTCCTCGCTGTCCGCCCTTGAAGCCCGCATCCACCTCACCGACGAGGAGAGGGCGGGCGTGCTCCTCGCGGGCACCAAGCTGGCAATGTCGATCACGCCCCACTTCTTCAACCTGATCGATCCGGACGACCCGAATTGCCCCATCCGCCGCCAGGTAATCCCGCGGATGGAGGAAGGCTGGGACGCGCCCGAGGAAATGGCCGATCCCTGCGGCGAGGACTCCCACATGCCCGTGCCGGGCTTGGTCCACCGCTACCCCGACCGGGTTTTGTTCCTGGTAACGGACCGCTGCGCCTCCTACTGCCGCTACTGCACCCGCTCGCGGGTCGTATCCGGCGTCGGCGAGCAGCACCTGGAGACCCAGTGGGAAGCGGCTTTCAAGTATCTCGAGGAGCACACGGAAGTGCGGGATGTCCTGCTTTCCGGCGGTGATCCCCTGCTCTTCTCGGATGCCAAGCTGGAGAAGATCCTCAGCCGCCTGCGGGCGATCCCACACATCCAGTTCCTGCGCATCGGCTCGCGGATCCCGATCTTCCTGCCGCAACGGATCACTCCGGCGCTGTGCGACATGCTGAAGAAGTATCATCCGCTCTTCATCTCGATCCACACGAACCACCCGCGCGAACTCACGCTGGAGGTGAAGGAGGGCCTCGGCCGGCTTGCCGATGCCGGCATCCCGCTCGGCAACCAGAGCGTGCTGCTCAGGGGCGTGAACGACTCCGTGGAGGTCCAGAAAGCGCTCGTTCACAAGCTGCTGATGTGCCGCGTGCGCCCGTACTATCTCTATCAGTGCGACTTGATCCGCGGCTCCTCACATCTCCGAACCTCGGTCTCGAAAGGCTTGGAGATCATCGAGGGGCTCCGCGGCCACACCACCGGCTATGCGATTCCCCAGTTCGTGATCGATGGCCCGGGAGGCGGCGGCAAGATCCCGCTCAATCCGAACTACGTCGTTCACCGCGACCACGAAAAAACCGTGCTTCGGAACTACGAAGGCGAGATCTTCGAATATCCCGAACCGACCCAAATCCCCTCGCAGGAACTGGCGCGGCTGAAGGACTGCGCCACCAGTGCGGGCTGCAGCCACTAGAAGATGCGGAGAACGCCCGCCAAACCAACCGCCTTCCTTGATCGGACCTCGGCGTGCGAAATGCAGTTGACGGCGACACCTCTCTCCCGAGATTCCGCGCATGACTTGGAACGACCGCTTTCTCGACCTCTTCGACCGCTGCGTGAAACGCTATGAGTCGGGCGACAAGGAATTCACTGGCTACTACAATGCCGCCGACTCCTCCCTGCTGGCGGAAATCGGCTACAAGCCACGGGAATTCTTCGACTTCATCGAAGACTACTGTGACGAAGGAGTGCCGTCCCCCTCCACCGCCCTTCTGGTAGCTGCGGTCCGCCGCGATTACTTCCAGGTCGTGATGCAGGGCAAGCCGGGCGAGAAGGAACTCACCCGCGATGATATCCCCACTTTCGGGGACGAACTGGACGGCATCGCCTATCTTCCCCGTATCCTCGCCAAGGCCCGCGCCAAACTCCGCGGCGAACTCGACCCCGACCTCATGTACGGCTGCGGCGGCGACCGCGCCTTCCTCGCCCGCCATGGCGACCTCCACCTTGCGGATTTCCTTCGCCGGGTCTGGGCCTCGGAGGGAGACGACGGCAAGATCCTCGAGTGGATCTCGAAGTAGCCGCGGATGGTCCGGCGGATGCTGACACGCTCCTGCGTGACCTTTCGCAAGCAGTGGTGTTTTTCAGACATCTGCAAGCCCCGGCCACGCTTTGCCCGGTGCCGGGGCGGTTTCGCGCTGGCCATGCGCGATTGCATGACCATCTTTTCCGAAAGCCACTCATGACGACCGAAGAATTGCAGGACAGGATCGCCGCGACCAGCGGCTGGATCGCCGCCGTGAAAGAGGAGATGGGAAGGGTCCTGGTCGGACAGGAGGCCTTGGTGGACCGCCTGATCGTGGGCCTGCTCTGCAACGGCCACATCCTTCTGGAAGGCGTTCCGGGCCTCGCCAAGACCCTCGCGGTGAAGGCGCTCTCCGGCTCGCTCGATGCCAGCTTCGCGCGCTTCCAGTTCACCCCCGACCTCCTGCCCGCCGACCTGCTTGGCACGATGGTCTACAACCCGCAGGAAGCGAAATTCTCGCCGAAGCTGGGGCCGATCTTCAACAACCTGATCCTCGCGGATGAAATCAACCGCGCCCCGGCCAAGGTCCAGTCGGCCCTGCTTGAGGCGATGCAGGAGAAACAAGTCACACTGGCGGACACCACCTACCGCCTGCCCGAGCCCTTTCTCGTCCTGGCCACCCAGAACCCGATCGACCAGGAAGGCACCTATCAGCTCCCTGAAGCCCAGCTCGACCGCTTCCTCCTCAAGGTCAGCGTGGGCTATCCCACCAAGGAGGAGGAGCTCATGGTGCTCGACCGCATGGCAACCTCCGCCCCGATCTATCGCACCAAGACGGTCGCCAATCCGCAGCAGGTCGCGGAGTCCCGCTCGCACGTGAACCAGATCTACATCGATCCCGCGGTGCGCGAGTACATCGTCGATCTCATCCGTGCGACCCGTTTCCCGGCGAAGATTGATGCCGGGCTCAAGCATCTGATCCGCGCCGGTGCCTCGCCGCGCGGCACCATCAACCTCGCCCTCACCGCCCGGGCCCGCGCCTTCTCCGCCGGTCGCGCTTTCGTCACCCCGCAGGATGTGAAGGACATGGTTCATGACGTCCTTCGCCACCGCATCCTGCTCACCTACGAAGCCGAGGCCGAGGAAGTCACCACCGACCAGATCCTCGACCGGGTCATGGCCAAGGTGCCGGTACCTTGAGAAGACTTCAAGACGCAAGACTCCAGCCTTGAGCAAGCATAGCCAGATCAGGCCCCGGCAGACGGGTGGTTCTCCCATCTTGGTGTCCCTGCCTTTTTCCCCATGACCGAGGACGAGCATATCGAGGAGGTGATGAACCGCGTCCACAAGCTGGAGCTCAAGGCCCGGCGCTTGGTGCGCGAGTCCTTTGCCGGCGAATACCAGTCGTCGTTCCGCGGACAGGGACTCGATTTCGACGACTTCCGGGAATACCAGCACGGCGACGAGATCCGCTTCATCGACTGGAATGTCACGGCGCGGATGGGTTCGCCCTACATCCGGAAGTTCCGCGAAGAGCGTGAATTGGCCGTGATCCTCGCCGTGGATGTCTCGGGCTCCTCCGATTTCGGCAGCGTTCATTTCAGCAAACGGGAGGCCGCGGCCGAAGCGGCGGCGATCATCGGCTTCAGCGCGGCCGGAAATGGCGACAAGGTCGGGCTCCTCCTCTTCGCCAAAGAAGCCCAGCTCTTCGTCCCGCCCGCCAAGGGCACCCGCCATGTCCTGCGCATCGTGCGGGAAATCCTGATGGCGAAGCCGGAAGATCCCGGCACCTCGATCACCGCCGCCTGCGACTTCCTGATCCGCACGCTGCGGCGGAAGGCCTTCATTTTCATGATTTCGGATTTCTTCGACGATCCGATCGACAAGCCGCTCGGCAAACTGGCACGGAAGCACGAAACCATCGCTCTACAGATATCGGATCCCTTGGAGATGTCGCTGCCCAAGGCCGGCAAGGTGGTGCTCGCCGATCCCGAGACCGGGTGGGAGGTGCTGGTGAACACCAACAACGCCAACCTGCGGATGGGTTACGAAAAGCTGATGCGCCGCCAGTTCGAGGGCGTCGCCGCCACCTGCAAGAAGCACGCGATCGACCACGCCCAGCTCTTCACCGACCGCGATCGCCTCCACGACCTGCACCGCCTCCTCAAGAAACGCGCCCGCAAGCGCACCCGTTGATCCCGATGGCAGAGGCAAAAGACGACACGTTCACCCTCAAGGATCCCGTTCCGGCCGATCCTCTGCTACCCGACCCCGGCTTGCCGCTTTGGGCCTGGGGCCTGATCGGTCTCGCCGTGGTAGCGGTAATCGCCGCCGCGGTCATCCTGCTTCGCCGCAAAGCTCCCGGCATGGTCGATCCGGACCGGGTCCGCGAGGAGGCCTACCGCCGTGCCCTTGCCGAACTCGAGGGCAGGTCCGGCGAGACGATGCAACAGGCTGCCACCGCCGTTTCCATCGCCCTGCGCCGCTATCTTGCGGTGGTTTCGGGCGATCCCGCACTTTTTGAAACTCACGAGGAATTTGTCGCCCGCCACGAGTCTCTTGCCTCCTATCCCGAGGACCTGCGGAAAACCACTGCCGAAGGGTTTTCCCATTTGGCGCGCTTGAAGTATGGTCCTGAAGCAATTGGCGATCCGGTGGCGCTTTATTCAGCGGCGCGCCAACTGCTTGACCGCCTCCACCAGCACCGGCCCGCATGAGGGAATTCCTGGAACATTTCAAATTCGCCCAGCCGCAGTGGCTCCTGCTGTTGATTCCCTGCGTGCTGCTATTCCTGCTGCGCCGCGGGCGGGGGGCGGAGGCTGCCTTGACCTTCTCGACCCTGTCCGTCCTGGTAAGCCTCGGTGCCAAGGTCCGCCGCTCGGCCTTCTCCTTCGGCATGCCGCTCGCCGTCCTGGCTCTGGTTCCCGCGATCCTCGCGATGGCCCGCCCGGTCTGGCGGAACGAGTACCATTCGAAAACCGCCAGCGGCATCGACATCGCCATCGCCTTCGATGTCTCACTGTCGATGAGCATCGACGACTTCCGCACGCCGGATGGCCGGGCGCTCAAGCGCATCGACGCCGCCAAGGCGGTGGTACACAATTTCATCGAGAGCCGGCCCGACGACCGGATCGGCATGGTGATTTATTCCGGCCGCCCTTATTCGGTCAGCCCGATCACCCTCGACCACGAGTGGCTCCTGAGCAGCTTCAAGCAGGTTAACCTGAACATCCTCAAGGAGATGGGAACGGCGATCGGATCCGCCATCGCGGCCGCCTCCAGCCGCCTCGACTCGCGGGATGCGAAGAGCAAGATCATCATCCTCTGCACGGACGGTGCCTCGAATTCCGGAAAAATCTCCCCGATCGAGGCAGCTGAAAATGCCAAGACCTTGGGAATCAAAGTCTACACTATCGCGATCGGCACCGAGGAGGGCCGGGTCGACAGCAATATCCAGCGTTTTGCCCGCCAGGAATTCGACCTGCCCACCCTGAAGAAAATCGCAGCCATCACCGGCGGGGAGCACTACTGGGCCCAGAACGTCGCCGAACTTGAAGACACTTTCAAATCGATCGATCGTCTGGAGAAATCGGAGTCGGTTTCGCGCACCGTCATCGAGGACGTCGAACTCTACCCCTGGTTCCTGGGAGCGGCGGTGCTGGCCTCGCTGGCCGCCGCCTTCCTGCTCGCCATCAACCCTCCGCCGTCACCATGAGCTTCGCCCAACCCGCTTGGTTCGCCCTGCTGTTGCTGGTGCCCTTGTTCACGGCGGGCGCGGTGCTGGTGGCGCGGCTGCGCCGCAAGCAATGGTCGGCCTTCGCCGCGCCCCGCCTGCGGCCCCGCCTGCTGCGCCGCGGCAGTCCCCTGCCCCGCTGGCTTGCTTTCTCGTTCCTGATGCTCGCCGTGGTCCTGCTCTCCTTCGGCATGGCCCGGCCCCAGACCACCCGCGGGACCCAAGCCGAGACCAGCCGGGGCCGTAACGTTCTGCTGGCTCTCGACCTGTCCCGCAGCATGTTGGTGAAGGATCTCAAGCCGGACCGTCTCACCCAGGCCAAGATCCTCTGTTTCGAGTTGATGGAAGCCCTGCCGAGCGATCGCATCGGCCTGATCGGCTTCGCGGGCGAGCCCTACCTCTTCGCCCCTCTTACCGTCGATCACGCCGCGGTCCATGAGACCATCGACCAACTCGACATGGATTTCATCCCGGTCGGCGGCTCCGATCTGGAAGGGACGCTGGAGCTGGCCATTAAAACGCTCAAGGAAACCGGCCAGAAGGAAAACGCGCTGATCATTTTGAGCGACGGCGAGGAGACCACCGGTCGCATGAGCCGGCTCGCGGCGGAAGCCAAGAAGGCGGGAGTCTACGTCTTCGCCATCGCGGTCGGCACCGAGCAGGGAGATTACATCCCGAATCCCGAATATCCCGACGGCCGTCATCGCGACCGGTCGGGCAGTGTCGTCCGCAGCGGCATCAATACCGCCGCCCTCAAGAAACTGGCGGCCGAAACCGGCGGCCGCTTCGCCGTGGCCACCTCGGCCGCGAGCATCCCGGAAATGGTGAAGACCGCGATTTCGGATCTCGAGCAGTTTGAGATCGCGGGCCGCGACCGCTTCGTTCCCATCGAGTACTACCAATGGTTCGTCCTGCCGGGCATCATCTTCCTTATCGCGTCGGTCATCGCCGGAACCCGTTGGCGCGGCCTTGGGCCCGCAAGTGCGGCCACGGCGGCAGCCCTCGTTTTCCTGACGCCCCAGCCGGCCCGGGCGGGAATGCACGAGGATGCCCGCAAGGCCCTGGCGGAAGGCCGCCACGGCGATGCGGAAGACCTTTTCGACAAGCTCGCCACGGAAGCCGGATCGTCCGACGACGCGTTCCGCTATCGCCTCGCGCAGGGCAACGCCGCTTTCCGCGAGGGCAAAGCCGATGTCGCCCGCCATGCCTTCAGCGAAGCCCTGCGTTCCGAAGATCCGAAGGTCCGCGCCGCGGCCCACCACGGCTTGGGGACCATCCTCTTCGACACCGGCTGGAAGCGGCTTTCAAACGGCCCGGCCTACCCGGAAATCGCGCCGCCTGAATCCGAAGGCAGGGCGTCCGATCCATTCAAGCAGATCGCCGACGCTCTCGCAGGCAAAAATGCGGTGCCGAACAAGGGTCCCATGGATGCCTTCGACGACATGGTTCGCCAAGCGGTCTCCGAATGGATCCAAGGCGAGATCCCGGACAGCGGGGATACCGCGGGCTTTGACCGTTTCAATGGCGTGCTCACCGACTGGGTGGATGCGGTCAAGCATCTCGATTCAGCCTTGCGCTACGACCCGTCCCTTAGCGACGCCAAGCACAACCGGACGCTGACGGTGAAGTACCTCAAGCGCCTCCGCGAAATTCTCGAGGAAGTCCAGGAGAACTCCCAGCAGATCCAGCCCATGCCCGGCCCAGGCGAGGGAGAAGGCGAAGGCCAGGGCGATCAGCCCGAAGGTGAAGGTCAGGACGGCGATCAGGAAGGCGAAGGCAAGGGCGGCGACAAGGAGGGCAAGGGCAAAGGCGAGGGCGACGAGAAGGATAAGGATGGCGAGGGCGGCGACAATCCCGGCGACAAGAAGGACGGCGAAGGCGACAAGGACAGCGGCAAGAAACCGAAACCGGGGGAATCGCCCGAAGATGCCGCCCGCCGCATCCTCAAGGAGAACGCGGACTTCGAAAAAGGAGCGCTGGGCCCGAATCGAATCGAGTACCGCCAGCCCGACAAGGACTGGTAATCCATTTCAAGAACCGTGAACCGATTTCTTTCAATTCTATTCATCAGCGTGTGGTTCGGCTCGGGAGCCTGGGGTGCCGCCCCGGTCGTAGAGGCCAATATCAGCAGCCGTTTCCTCGTGACCGGCGAACAGGCCACGTTCGAGGTGGTCGTTCCGGCCGAAGAGTTCCGCGTCGATAGCGCTCCTCCGATTCCCGAGGTGAAAAACCTCACCATCCGTCCGCTGGGCATCGGCCCGCGGCCCAGATCCGGACCGGGCCGGCGGGTCGAATACTTCTTCAACTATGCGGTCTCCGGCTATGTGCCCGGAAACTATGTGATTCCGGCACTTGAATTGAACTTCGCCGGTGAGATCCGCCGCACCGCCCCGATCGAGTTGCGGATCATCGAAGAAACCGACCTCAAGTGGGCGAGCACGGTTGTGGACGGCCGCGAGATCCGCTACTCCGCCGCCTTCCATGCCATCAAGGGCAACCCCTATGTCGGCGAAAAACAGCCGGTGGAGATCAAGATTTACTTCCCGGCCGAACAACCGGTGGAAGACTGGGGTATCCCGGACTTCGAGCGCGACGGGCTTTCGGCATGGCGATTCCAGCCGCAGCAGCAGACGCGGATGAGTCGCCGCGCCACGATCCTCCGGAGAAACTATCAGGCGATCAGCTATCCCAGCACCATGTCCACGAACCGGGTGGGCGAAGCCACGCTCGGCCCCGCGTCCGTGAGGATCATGACCCTGATCCCCTCCCTCGAACACTTCAGCCAGGCATATACCCAACCGGTTACGGTCAATGTTCCCGCTATCAAGCTGAACTCCAAGGCCCTCCCGCCCGGAGCACCGGACGGCTTCGACAACGCCATCGGCCAGTTCTCGTTCGGCGTCACCACGCGGGAGACCGAAGTCCGCGAAGGCGATCCGGTGACGGTCAACATCACCGTGAACGGCTCGGGAAATCTCGATGCACTCCAGCCGCCGAAGCCGCTCGATGTCGAAGGCTGGAAGCTCTACGATGCGTCCTCCTCTGAACGGGGTGAAGAACGCCGCGAGATGTGGGGGGAAGTGAGCTTCCGCCAGTTCATGAGCCCGCTCCGGGTCCAAACCTCGGTCCCTCCTTTCCGCTTCGTTTATTTCGACCCGGCGAGTGCCAAATACGAGACGCTGCTTTCGGATGCGATCCCCCTGACCGTGCTCCCCTCCACGGCCGCCGCCCTCCCCGGTGCCGCCGTTCCCCAAGCCCTTCCCATGCCTTTGGAGGAAATGACCGACATCCTGGGTGTGATCAAAGGTCCGGCGAAGCTCCTGCCGAAGCGCAGCCCACTGCCTTCCTGGCTGTGGCACATCATCCCCGGGCTTGTGGTGGCGGGACTGCTTGCCCGCATCGCCGCCACCAAGCTCGGACCTCGCCTCAAGAAGGATCCCGACCGGATCGCGAGGGAGAAGGAGTGGCGTGAGGTCGAACGCTCTCCCGCCCAAACCGGGGATTTTTACCGGAGTGTCGGCCATTTCATCGAACGCTGGCTCGGCGGCAGCACCGACCCGATCGTTGCCGAGACCTTGGCAAAGCGGGACGAGTTGTGCTTCCGTCAGGACATGTCCGAGTTGAAAGTGGACCGCTCCGAACGGCAGCGCGTGCTGCGACAGCTGCGCAAGATCGCACTGCCCGTCGTGCTGTTGTTCCTCGCGTTGTCATCGCAATCCGGCTTCGGTCAAGAAGCACCGGAGAAACTGTTCGAGGACGGCCGCTTCGCCGAAGCGGGCAAGGCGTGGTTGGAAAGCGGCCCCTATGATCAGTTGTCGGCGGACACGCTTTTCAATATCGGCAACGCTGCCTACCGCTTGGGCTCGCCGGGTGAAGCGGCGCTCTATTACCGGCGGGCCCTCCTACGCCAGAGCACGCACGCCGAGGCCCGCCAGAACATCCGTTTCCTGGAACGGAAATTCGGCTCCATTACGTTCAACCGCCCTGACTACCAATACCAACTCGCCCGGGTCCCGCTCGCAGTATGGAAAAGCGTGGTTTGGGCTGCGGCTTGGATGGTGGTGATCGCCATCCTCATCTTCCCCGCCACTCGTCCGGGAGCAGGTATTCGCGTGGCATCGATCGTGACCTTCATCACCGCGCCCTTGATTGCCGCCGGTGCCATCGTCGCGTGGAAGTATTACCCGGACGACGCGCGGTTTGCCCCCGCCAAAGAGCAAGCCGTGGTGGTGGCGGACAACTCCGCGGTCCGCACCGACGCCGCGAGGACCGCCCCCAAGGTCATCGATGCACCTGCCGGATCGCTTTGCCGCAAGATCACCCAATCCGGCGAATGGGCCTATGTCGCGTTCGCCAACGATAGCCGCGGCTGGATTCCACTCGCGGATATCGAGTCGCTCGAGACAACCCAGCCTGCCCCGCCGAAGTTGCGGCCCGCGAAAGGCAGCGAGAGCAATGCCTGAAGTCAACAACAAGTCTCTTCCCAACCCACGAAACCAAGAAATGAAACGTCGTTTAATCCTCGCCTTCGCCCTGCTCTCTTCCTTCGCATTTGCCCAGGAAGAAGCCAAAAAAGAGGAGGCGAAACCCGCCGAAGCTGCCAAGCCCGCCGCCCTGAGTGACATCAAGATCAAGATGGTCACCACCAAAGGGGAGATCGAAGCCACCATCTTCGCTTCCAAGGTGCCGATGACCTCGGCCAACTTCCTCAATCTGGCCAAGCGCGGCTACTACAACGGGATCGCCTTCCACCGCGTGATCAGCGATTTCATGATCCAAGGCGGAGATCCGACCGAATCCGGCCGGGGTGGTCCCGGTTACAAGTTCGGCGACGAGTTTCATCCTTCGTTGAAGCACTCCAAGCCCGGCATCTTCTCGATGGCAAACGCCGGCCCCGGCACCAATGGCTCGCAATTCTTCATCACCATGGCTCCCACCCCTTTCCTCGATAACCGGCACTCGGTCTTCGGCGAGGTCACCAAGGGCCAGGACGTGGTCGAAAAGATCCTCGGAAAAATGAATACTGGCGAACAAGGAGGCAAGGTCGATCCTGCCGGCAAAGGCGACAAGATCGAGAAAATCGAAATCCTCGATTCCACCGACGCTCTCTTCGCCGCGCAGAAGGAGAATATCGACAAGTGGGACGCCGCCCTCAAGGCCGCAGGCAAATAACGCTCCGCTTTTCACCCCAAGCGCGCCTTCCCTCGGGGAAGGCGCGTTCTTTGTGTCTCCACGATATTGTCTCCGGGGGTGACATCGGGCCGGGTTTCCTCTACTCAAGCGCGCACATGCAGCTTTGGCTCTGCCCGCTCTTCGCTTTTCTGCTCGGTTCCATTCCCTTCGGGCTCTTCATCGCCCGCACACAAGGGATCGATATCCGTCTCCACGGCTCCGGGAACATCGGTGCCACGAACGTCTTGCGCGTGGTCGGCAAGAAGCACGGGATCATCTGTCTGATCCTCGACGCACTGAAGGGATTCATTCCCGTGGTGGCGGCGATCAATCTCGTCCAGATCGCGGGCCGCCCGGTGCAGATCCCGGCAGCGTTCCTGGAACCTTGGTCGGTCGAGGTGCCCGCGACGAATGCCGTGACAGCGCAAATCGTCCACATCGTGACCGCCCTTTTCGCGATCCTCGGACACAACTATTCCCCATGGGTAGGCTTCAAGGGCGGCAAGGGCATTGCCACCTCCGCAGGCGTCCTCCTCGCCCTGATGCCCTTCGCGGTCCTCCTGTTGATCGTCATCTGGCTGCTGCTGTTCTTCACCACGCGGTATGTTTCCGTGGCGAGTATCGGCGCTGCGGCAGCCCTGCCCTTGGTGACACTCTATGGTTCCTGGAGCCATGGACGGATCCAGGACGGCACCTGGAACAAACCCCTGTTTGTCTTCTCCGTCATCATCGCCGCCTTGGCGATCTGGAAGCACCGGACGAACATCAGGCGCCTGATGGATGGAACGGAGAGCCGCTTCCAACCGAAGAAAAAGAAGGCCGTTTCCTGAGCTCCCGTCCCCTTGTTTTTCCAACATGCCTGATCGCCCGTTTTCTTCCGCCGCCATCCTCGGTACCGGTTCCTTCGGCACGGCGCTTGCCCGCTTGCTGGCCTCCAAGCTCGACCACGTGGTAATGATCGGCCGCGATCCCGCGGTGGCGGAGAGCATCAATGCCACGCGGCACAACTCGCGCTACCTCGCGGGGATCGAACTGCCGGAGAACATCACCGCCACCACGGCGCTGGTCGACGCGGCTGCGCACCCGCTGGTTCTCTTCTGCGTGCCCACGGCGGCAACACGGGAAACGGCTGGCGGACTTGTGGAGTCAGGTCTGCCCGCGGAGAGCGTGTTGCTTTCCTGCGCGAAGGGCATCGAGCGCAACACCGGCGAACGGATGAGCGAGATCCTGCGGGAGAAGTTTCCCGCGAATCCCGTGGCCGTGCTTTCAGGACCGAACCACGCCGAGGAGATCGCCGCCTGTCTCGCCACCTGCGCGGTGATCGGCACCGAAGACGATCTGCTCGCCAAACGGCTCCAGGACCTCTTCACCGCGCCCCATTTCCGCAGCTACACCAGCGACGATCTCGCTGGGATTGAGTACGGCGGCGCAATCAAGAACGTGTATGCCATCGCCGCAGGGATCGCGGCAGGGCTCGGGCTTGGCGACAATGCTATCGCGGCTCTGGTAACGCGCGCGCTGGCGGAGATGACCCGCCTCGGGACCTGCCTGGGCGGACGTGTCGAAACGTTTGCCGGACTTTCCGGCGTCGGCGACTTGATCGCCACCTGCTTCTCTAAGCACTCGCGAAACAACCGCGTGGGACTGGCGCTCGGCCAAGGCAAAACCTTGGAAGAGGCGACTTCCTCGCTCGGCATGGTGGCGGAAGGCGTGCCCAACACGCTCTCGATCCACGAGACGGCACAGCGCGCGGGAGTCCGGACCCCGATCATCGATGCGGTGCACGCCATCCTTTACCGCGGCATGCCGGCGGCACGCGCCCTCCACGAGCTACTGAACCGCGACCCCCGACCGGAAAACGATTGAACGATGAAGGAAGCGATTGATTTCATCCTGCACATCCAGGAGCACCTGATGGAGTTCACCCAGGCTTACGGGCCTTTGGTTTACGGGCTCCTCTTCCTCATCATCTTCTGCGAAACGGGACTGGTCGTGACTCCCTTCCTGCCGGGTGATTCCTTGCTGTTCGCGGTGGGAGCGATCGCGGCGACGGAGGGTTCGGGTCTCAGCGTCTGGATCGCAGGTCTCGTAATGCTGGTGGCGGCGATCCTCGGGGACACGGTGAACTACTGGATCGGCCGCAAGTTCGGCGGTTGGATGATGCGGACCTTCCCGAAAATCGTGAAGCCTTCCCACATCGCGAAGACGAACGGGTTCTTCGTGCGCTATGGCGGCAAAACCATCATCCTCGCGCGCTTCGTTCCTATCGTCCGGACCTTCGCGCCCTTTGTCGCCGGATCGGGAGAGATGGACTATGGACGCTTCATGTACTTCAATGTCATCGGTGCCATCCTCTGGGTGGTCCTGATCCTTCCCGCGGGATGGTTCTTCGGGACCATCCCGGTGGTGCAGGAGAACTTCGAGCTTGTCGTGCTCGGCATCATCGCCTTCTCGCTGCTACCGATGGTCTTCGAGATCGCGAAGGCAAAGCTGAAGGGACGGGCGGCGGCAGAGGCGGAGTAAGCGGCCGGACGATCAGCGACACCGCCGAGGCGGTTCAAGAGCCCGCGAAAGCCGTTTGAGGCCCCTCCGGCCGAAGCACCGGAGCCATCTTCCGGGCCGCAAAGGCTCCCAAAAAAGCGCCACAAGCCCAACCGGCGAAGTGCCCTGCAACATCGATCCCCTCCCCGCCGACACCGTACATCCCGAGCATCATCGCCCCCGCGAATACCGGTGCGACAAGGGGCCGGAACTCCCGGTAGGACCGCGACTTCCATGCCGCGACCGTGGCCGCCCCGGTAAGAACCCCGAGTGCGCCGAAGGTGGCGGTGGATGCTCCGAGCGACGCAAAATCGCCAGGATAACGTGCCCATGCATTGAGGGCGTTACCCAGCGTCCCGCTGGCCAGGATCAGGAGCCAGGCACGCCACGCGCCCAGCGTGTGGGCCACCATCACGCAGAAGATGCCCCCGATGCCTATGTTGCTCAGCAGGTGGCCGCCATCCGCATGGAGGAAAAGCGAGGTGAAGGGCCGCCACCACTCCCCGTCCTCCACCAATGCACGGCTGGAGTTGCAGAAGCGCTCGGTGAAGGCCGGATCATGCTGCTGCATCAGGAAGGTGGCCGTGAGCGACGTGATCCAGAGCAGCATCAATTCGATGCCCGCCGGGAAAAGCGGCGGCTCCACGTACTCGCGCCGTTCCGATTGCTCCGCGGCGTAGAGCGCGAGCTCGCGGCGGATCGCAGGGGCATCCTCGGGGTTAACGAGAACCGCGTAGGTCCCGTCACCCGGCATGATCCAGCACTCCCGGTTCATCGCGAGCACGACGAGCGCGTGTTCGTCCGCCTCGTCAAAGGAGGACCACTCGCCCACCGGCACGAGCGCGGGCATCTCAAATTCCTGGGCAGCCTCCATTCGCCGCATCATGCACCCCTTTCCACGGGGACGCAAACGGACTCTCGGGGTGAATCATTGTCATCCCGGGATCGGAAATTGCCCGCTCAGAACCAAAACCACTGCGCCCGCGCCGTGATCGGTGGATCGGGGGCGGGGAATCCGCTGTGAGGATGCCTTCGCCTACGTGACCAGAAACAAGACCACGCGGCATCGGACAACTGAGGTGCAACGTGCATCTCCCTCTGCGTTGCAGCATGCGCCATCAGAGCGCGCCGCCAATATTGGCGGCAACGACATGAAGACTCCGCGATTCATTTAATTTCAGCGACTCGCGACTGAGAAAGGGGGAGCGGGCACATTGCGTGCAATAAGAGAGTTGTGGTCGATGCCCGGTGGACGCCACCGGGACTGATCAAAAGCGGCGGACCAAATGCCACGACCACGGCGGGGAAACCCGTGCCTCTAACAAGCCAACCCTGCGGCGTACCGCCGGTAGGGATGGAAGGCTGTTGTCCTCTTGCATCACCCCCAACTTCATCACCACCCGAATCAGGCTCCCGACTCCCGGGGATCTCCAGATCCGTGAAGTTTCAAAACCCGCCTCCGTGAAAACTTCATCGATCCGATCCCATGAAACGCTTCGCATTCCTTATTGCCGCGATCCTGGCGGCATCTAACGCTTCGGGAGCCTCCATCAGTGGAGAATTGAAGAAGTGGCACAAGGTCACGCTCGCCTTTGACGGGCCTAACACCAGCGAAACGGCGACGCCGAATCCCTTCACGAACTACCGCCTCGACGTGACCTTCCATCATGCCGGTAGCGGAAAGACCTATCTCGTCCCAGGCTACTACGCGGCCGACGGCAACGCCGCGAACACCTCCGCAACTTCAGGCAATGTCTGGAAGGCCCACTTCGCTCCCGACGAAACCGGACCCTGGACCTACGAAGCATCCTTCCGGACCGGCTCGAACGTGGCCGTGGCCGATAGCCCTGGCTCGGGAAGCAGTGCCGGTTTCTTCGATGGCGACAGCGGCAGTTTCACGATCGGTGCGACCGACAAGACGGGCCGGGACTTCCGTGGCAAGGGCAGGCTCCGCTATGTCGGCAAGCATCACCTGCAATTCGCGGAGACCGGCGAGTACTTCATGAAGGCGGGCGTGGACGCCCCGGAGAACCTGCTGGCCTATGCCGACATCGACGGCGAATTCAAGAGCGACGGCCGCGAGGACGATTTGGTCAAGGATTGGCAACCCCACGTCCAGGACTGGAACAGCGGCGATCCCGTCTGGCAGAGCGGCAAAGGCAAAGGTCTGATCGGCGCGATCAACTACCTCGCCGAAGAAGGCCTGAACTCCTTCTCCTTCCTCACCATGAACATCAACGGGGACGACAAGAACGTCTATCCCTACACGACCTATGCCGAGCGGCTGCGCATGGACGTCTCGAAACTGGACCAATGGGAAATCCTTTTCGAACACGGCACGCGCAAGGGGATGTATCTCCATTTCAAGACCCAGGAGACCGAGAACGAATTGCTCCTGGACAGCGGCAATCTGGGCACCCAACGGAAACTTTACTATCGCGAGCTGATCGCCCGCTTCGGTCATAACCTCGCCCTGAACTGGAACCTCGGGGAGGAAATCAACGACGCGACGACCTCGCAGAAAGTCGCATGGGCCGAGTACTTCCACGATACCGATCCCTACCATCACCACCTCGTGATTCACAACGGTGACAGCCATTACGAGCTGATGGGAAGCGCCTCGAAGCTGACCGGTTTCTCCCGGCAGATGAACGCGTCGGACTTCACCGACACCTTCGGCGACATCAAGAACTACGTCGATCGTTCGGACATCGCCGGCAAGCCGTGGGTGGTCGCCGCCGATGAACCGGGCGACGCCCAATACAGCCTCCGCCCCGACAGCAATCCCGGCAGCAGCCATACCAATGCCCGCAGGGATGCACTATGGGCGACCATCATGGCCGGTGGTGCCGGCATAGAGTTCTATTTCGGCTATGCCTTGGAGCACTCGGATCTCACCTGCAACGATTTCAGGAGCCGCGATTCCTTCTGGCCCTACTGCCGGCACGCCGTGTCCTTCTTCGAGGGCAACGACATTCCTTTCCAGGACATGTCGAATGCGAACTCGCTCGTGAGCAGCAGCGGCAGCAACGGCAACCGCTGCCTGGTGAAGCCCGGCGACACCTACCTCGTCCAATTGCGCTCAGGCGGCTCGCACACCCTGGATCTCTCCGGCCAAAGCGGCAACTATCAGGTGCGCTGGCTCGATCCCCGGAACGGCGGCGCTCTCATCAGCGGCCCGACCCTGAGCGGCGGAGGAACACGCAGTCTCGGTTCTCCCCCCAACTCCACGACGGAGGACTGGATCGCCTTGGTCGAATCGACCTCCGGCACGCCGGCCAACGAAGCTCCCGTGGTGAGCGCGGGCCCGGACAAGTCCGCCGTGCTTTCGGGCTCCTCCGTGAGCGTTTCCTTGGACGGCTCTGCGTCGGATGACGGCTTGCCCGCGGGCTCCACCCTTTCCCGCACGTGGAGCCGCATCAGCGGCCCCGCGGCGGTGAGCTTCGCGAACGCCTCGTCGGCGGTCACCACGGCCGGCTTTACCACCGCGGGCACCTATGTCCTGCGATTGACCGCAACGGATGGCAACCTCAGCGCCTCCGATGAAATGACGGTAACCATCAGCACCGGCGGCGGAGGAGGCGGCAGCACGGCCTTCGGAGCACTGCAGGATGCCTTCACGCAAAACGGGAGCAACGTGA
>CAMLOZ010000012.1 GCA_946481625.1 uncultured Haloferula sp.
CGGCGAGGTGGATCTTTCGTTGCCGCCGGATGGATCGGGTGATCATTTCGCTTCACTGGAAAGAGGCAGCGTCACCTTCCCGACGAAGAAGGCGCCGCTGTGGCTGGATCATGCGAGCGAGGGAAACTACGACAACTGGTGGTTCGGGTCGGGCCAGGAGGAGAGCCTGAGCGCAAAGGTCTTCGAGATCCGCGCGGGCGTGCCGATCAGCCGGGCGGGAGATGATTTCTTCGGCGTGCAAGAGTTCAACGGCAACGGATCGGGTATCGCGGCGGATGCGTGGAGCGCGGTAGCGGCCCAGCCGGACACGCCGCTGGGGCGCTTGGCGCGCGGGACTTTTCATGCGGCGACTTACCTCGCGGGTTGGCACGACGAGGACAACGGGGACCTGCGGACTTACTCGACGGGGGCCTTCCTCTATCCGGACGGGAGCTACGACAACCTGGCGGGCTTCGCGAAGCAGGCGCAATCGCAGGCACGCTTCGCGGCGATCTATCAGGCGGTATCGGCCTGGGGTTCGGCTCCGCCCGCGACGGCGGTGGCGGAGATGGCGGATGTGGATCTGGACGGCGAGGCGGAGTACGTGCTGAAGAACGGCAAGGTCTTCGCGCTCTTCGAAGCGATCGGCGGCCGCTGCACGGCGGCGTGGGCGCGCGATGCGGTGACGGGGAACGTGAGCCAGATCGTGGGAAACCATCTTTCGTTTTCGGGCAGCGACACGGAGTCGGAAGGAAGTGCGAACCAGAACGGGGACGGCACGGTACGGGCGCGGCGGACCTCGGCCTTCAAGGACTGGTGGGCGGATGCCGGCAGCGGCGGGACGAACCAATTCGTGAACGCGCTCTACACGGTGGCGCCGGCGGTTTCGGGGACGGGATGGACTTTCACCGCGCCGGGCGGGGTGATCGTGAAGACGATCTCGCTGGAGGATGCGGCGGAGACATTGGTGGCGGACTATGCCTTGGCGGGAGGCTACACGAAGCTGTACGTGCGGTTCGGGCTCTCGCCGGATCTGGATGATCTGCTGACCGGCGGGCAGGCGGGGCTGGCATTGCAAGCGGATGCCGGTGCGGTGACGGTGAGCAACACGACGGCGGGGGGAATCGCGAGCGCGGTGGTCGGGCTGGAGTCGGACGTGACCTGGCAATCGGTTGCGACGGACGACGACTTCGCCAACCAGGATACGATCGCGATGCGCAACCAGGCGCAGGTGCAGCAGATCGAAGTGGAGAGCCAAGGTACGACGTTTACCGTATCTCTTTCGCTGGCGGCGGCGACGCTGGACGGCGATCTGGACGGGCTGCCGGGGGATTGGGAGGCGGAGAACGGGCTGGATGACGGGGATGCGGAAGGAGAGAACGGTGCCGCGGGGGATCCGGACGGGGATGGAATGGACAATTTGACGGAGTGGCTCGTGGGCTTGGATCCGCAAAGCGCGGATCGCGGGGACTTCCCGACTCTGGGGATGGAGAAGATCGCGGGGGGATTCCGGCTCTCCTTCCCCACCCTGCCGGACCGGTTGTACCAGTTGCAGGTTTCGGATGCTCTGGGTGGGTGGGCGAATTCGGGTTCGCCGGTAAGCACGGCAGGGGATGCGGGGCCGGATGTTTTGGAGATCGACGATACGAGCGGGTTGCCGCGGCGGTTTTACCGGATGGTGATTCAGGCGGCACCGTGAGGGAGAGGGAGGTGAAGCAACCGCAGATGAACGGGATGAACGCAGATCAACAGCCGGATGAGGTCGGGTTTATGTTAACCGCGAATGGACGCAAATGGACGCGAATTCTGAGAGGATGGGGTGTTAGGTTGGCGGGAGGGTTGTTGGCCACGGGTGGTTTTGCTCATGCGGCGGGGACCTTGACGGTGAGTACGCCGGGATATCCGGCGGACCGGAGTGCGGAGTATACGATCAGCCATGTGTACTTGGACGAGGTGGCGGGGACGACGGTGCCGGTCACGTTCCGCTTCACGCCGGGGGTGGGCAACGTGACAGACGTGGAGCTGTGGACGAACGTGAACCGGCGCGATCTGGCGAACACGGACAAGGACGGGAACGGCTATCCCGACGGGGTGGTGGCTCCGAATGGCAACACGGTGACGGATTCCCCGGGGGATACGGATGCGGTGACGGGGCACTACTTCGCGCCGCTGAACATGAGCGATGCGGGCGGCGGGGTGTGGGAGCTAACGGTGCCCGTGGTGAAGACGGGGGCTTACCGGGTCTCGGCTCGCTTCAAGACTTCGGACAACCCGGGAACGTGGCAGTGGTATGGACTAAGGGATCATTGTGTCGTGGCGGCTCCGGCGATCGCCCGAGACGTGCGGTTGTACGAGATGAACGTTTTCAACATCGAGGCTGACGGGGATGGTTTCTCGAACCGGTCGACGCTGGAGGACCTACACAATGCGCCGGGGGCGCCGCACAACGGGAGCAACCGCTGGGATCTCGACTATCTAACAAGCCTGGGCTGCAATTGGCTGTGGTTCCAACCGATCCATCCGAACGGGATCGACGGGCGCGAGAACAATCCTGCCACGGGTAATCCCTATGATCCGGGAAGCCCCTATGCGGTGAAAAATTTCTTCGAGGTGAACGCGCTGATGAGCGTGAACTACAACGGCGGGCAGCCGGAAGCTGTGAACCGCGCGGCGGCGATGACGGCGTGGCAGAACTTCGTGAACGCGGCGGACGCGAAGCAGGTGGGGATCATGCTGGATGCGCCGTTCAATCATACGGCCTTCGACGTGGAATTGGCGGGGAAGGGCGTGGAGCTTTTCCAGCGGGATGGAGAGCCCGCGTGGTCGGCGGGGGACGAGATCCGGAATCGGGATGCGCGGTTCTTTTCGCGCAGCGGCAACTACGGGCTGCGGGCCTTCGATGCGGGATCGATCGCGGCGGGGCCGGACCGTTTCGACTTCGGCAAGTGGAACGATGTGAAGGATGTATTCTTCGGTCGCTACGATGCGCTGGTGGAATACGACAGCGAGCCCGAGCGGTCGAGTCATACGGCGGAGGGCGATTGGTTCGACACCTCGCAATTCGAGTGGACGAACGGTGATTTCAACCAAGGCGGGCAGTCGTGGAATGTGACGCGGCGGGTGTGGCAGTACTTCGCGCACTATGCGGTGCACTGGCTGGAGAAGACGCGGCCTGCGGGGCAGAACCGCAACTCGACGCCGGCGGATGGAGATGCCGCGGCGCGTTATGCCTGGGACGCGCGGGGCTTCGACGGGCTGCGCTGCGACTTCGGCCAAGGGCTGCCGCCGCAGTGCTGGGAGTACATCATCAACACGGCGCGCTCGAAGAAGTGGAGCTTCGTGATGATGACGGAATCGCTCGACGGAGGGAACGTGACCTACCGCAGCGCGCGGCAATTCGACATCCTGAACGAGAACATCGTGTTCCCGCTGAAATCGGCGGCGAACAAGCAGGACTACCGCAACATCTACGAGGGGCGTCGTACCGCCTACGGACAGGCGCTGGTGCTGGCGAACACGACCTCGCACGACGAGGAAGTGATGAGCGACCCGTGGCAATCGATGGTGCGCTATCTCGCGTGCAACACGCTCGACGGGGTGCCGCTTGTTTTTCCGGGGCAGGAGCTCGGGATTTCCACGACCTACGGTTACAACCACTACGAGTCGAACTTCGGCAAGCAGATCCCGCACTTCAAACGCTGGAACTCGATGATGCCGATGTGGAACGACGGGGACTTCGGCAACGAGCAGCTCTATCCGGTCTTCGCCGCGGCGAACCGGGCGCGTGCGGGGAGTCCGGCGCTGCGGTCCTCGAACCGCTGGTTCCTGGATGGCGACGGGAACAACCCGCAGATCCATGCGGTGGCGAAGTACGAGACGGCGAATGCCTCGCCGGCCTTCTCCGACGTGGTAATCGCGTTCTCGAACCTGGACCGGAACAACGTGCAGAGCGACAACTTCAAGATCCCGGCGGGGCTGGCGCCCTTGCTGGGATTGAAGGATGGACGGACTTACAACACGCGCAACCCGGCGGCCTATACGGCGCAGGATGGAACGCGGGATGAGGTGTGGCTGTGGGGTGCGGGGATCACGGGGGCGGAGCTGAAGGCTTCCGGTTTCTTCGTCGCCCTGAACAAGGTGCCGGCATCGGGCGGAGGATGGAGTTCCGCGCCTTTCGAAGGGCAGTATCTGAAGGTTCACGATGTTACGCCGCCGCCCTCGCCGGCACCGCTGGCCAACTACTATGAGATTGGTACCACGGGGACATTCTCCTGGGTGCCGAATGGCGGGCCGGACGACAACATCGCGTCTTGGGAGCTGCTGATCGTGGACAATTTCAGTGGCGTGGTCGCTTCGGTGTCGTTGCCGGCCGGGACGACTTCCTATTCCTTCACCGGCGTGCCGGGCGGGATTTACCGTGCGACCCTCACGGCGGTGAGCGCGGCGG
This sequence comes from uncultured Haloferula sp., assembly GCA_946481625.1. The sequence goes on from CAMLOZ010000012.1 coordinate 4,427, forward strand.
GGATCGAATCGACGACGCCGGGGCAGAGCAGTCCCGGGGCACCGAATCCGGAATCCCCCACCAGCCCGGTGATGCTTCTGGCGGCCGAGGAGGATCAGGATTCCGACGGCGAGAGCAATGCCGACGAGGCGGCGGCGGGCACGAATCCATTCCTGGCGTCATCGGTGTTCCGGGTGAGCGGGATCGCGCGGACGGGCGGCGGCATCGAAGTGAATTTCGCGAGCGTGGCAGGGCGGACGTATCAGTTGGAGACGAGGACCGATTTGACCGCAGGGAGCTGGGTGGATGCGGGTGCGTCCTTGGTTGCAGAAGGGGACAGCACGACATTGGTGCACGTGCCGGAGCCCGGCGATGAGAAGCGTTTTTACCGGGTGCGGGTGGTGGCGGAGGAATGACCGTGTCATGCGGCGGGTTTTGGTAACAGGCGGCCCTTCTTGGGCGTAAGATGAGGCACCGATGCGTACCGCCGCCTTCCTCGCCCTGATCGCCACCTCGCATGCCGCCGAGATCGAGAGCACGTTTTTCGCGGGCAATCTCAAGGACCCGATCGAGCTCGCCGCGGCCCCGGACGGGGACGTGTACCTGATCGAGCGGGAGGGACGGCTCCTGCGCCTGCGGCCATCCACCGGCGGGGTGTTCGAGATCGGGAATCTCGATGTAACGGCGCTGCGGAGCAACGACCGCGAGAGCAATTGGGCGCGCGAGGACGGCCTGCTGGGGCTCGCGCTCGATCCCGGGTTCGCGACGAACCAGCGGCTCTACATCTATTATAGCCATCCGACGGAGATCCTGAACCGTTTGTCGCGCTTCGAGCTGAAGGACGGGAAGCTGGACCTGGCTTCGGAGAAGGTGCTGCTGGACGTGAAGACCGACCGGCGGGACAAGGTGTGCCACCATGGCGGCTCGCTGGCCTTCGGCCCGGACGGCTTGCTCTACCTGAGCACGGGCGACAACACGAATCCCTTCCAGAGCGACGGCTCCGCGCCGATCGACGATCGCGAAGGCCACGACCATGCAAACGCGATGCGGAGCGCGGGCAACACGAACGATCTGAGGGGGAAGATTTTGAGGATCCGGCCGACGGAGGATGGCTATGAGATTCCCGCGGGAAATCTCTTCCCGCCGGGGACGGCGAAGACGCGCCCGGAAATCTACGCGATGGGGCTGCGGAATCCGTACCGCATCTCGATTGATGCGAGGACGAACGTGCTCTACTGGGGCGAGGTCGGGCCGGATGCCGGCAAGGAAGGCCCGAAGGGGCCGCGGGGACATGATGAAGTGAACCAGGCGAAGAAGGCGGGGAATTTCGGCTGGCCCTTCGTGATCGCGAACAACAAGCCGTATGCGATCGTCGATTTCACTACAGGCAAGGTGGGACCGATGACCGATCCGGTCGCGCCGAAGAATCCGGGCAAGCACAACACCGGGCTAAGGGATCTTCCCCCGGCGAACCCGGCCTTCATCTGGTATCCGTATGCGAAGAGCGAGGAATTCCCGGCAATCGGCGAGGGCGGGCGGAACGCGATGGCGGGGCCGGTCTTCTACCATGACTCCGGCAGGAAATACAACCTGCTCGGGAAGGAGGACGACCACACGCTGCTGACCTACGACTGGATCCGCAACAAGATGTGGAAGGCGAAGCTGGGCGAGGACGAGAAGCTGGTGTCGCTGGAGACGCTGATGGAAGGGCTGAAGCACCCGATGGATCTGGAGATGGCCGCGGACGGCACGCTGTGGATGCTGGAGTACGGCACGGAGTGGTACTTCAACAACGACGGCCGGGTGCGGCGGCTGAGGCCGGTCGACAGCAACAAGGCGCCGGTGATCACGGCGAGGCGCGAGGGCGAGACTTTCACGGCGAACGCGAGCGATCCGGACGGGGAAGCACCGCACGTCGATTGGTGGCTCACGGAAGGCGCGACGGAGCGGAAGATCGGGAGCGGGCCGGCGCTGGCGGTATCGACGAGCGGGGGCTCGGAGCTGCGCGCGGTGGCGACGGATGCGAAGGGCGCGGTGGCGATCGCGCGGGTTCCGTTGGTCGAGGAGAAGGCAGCACCGGCGCTGCAGTTGGAATTCGGCGGCAAGCCGGAGCGGGTCGGGTTCGGTGAAGAGGTCGCCTTCAAGGTCAGCGGACCAGGCGATCCGGCGAAGGTGGTCGTGCGGGCGCGCTATATCCCGCCGACCGGTCACGATGCGGGGGGACCGCAGTTGCCGGTGGACATCGAGAAGCTGGTGGTGGCGCGGCAGTGCTTCGCGTGCCACCAGATCGAGAAGACTTCGGTGGGACCTGCTTATCTGGATGTCGCGATGAAGTACCGCGGGGATGACGGGGCTGTGGAGCGATTGCAGGCGAAGCTGAAGAACGGCGGTGGTGGAGTGTGGGGAGAGATCCCGATGCCGCCGCAGGTGGCGGTGACGGATGTGGAGGCCCCGGGGATTTTGAAGGCGATCCTGGGGCTTTCGACCGGGATGGCGGAGTCGCGGGGGACCGCGCAGGGGATGCTGAAGTTGAGCGGGAAGCCGGAGGGAGTGGACGGCGGAGGGGCCTGGGAGATCACGGCGGAGGCACAGGGGTATTTGCCGGCGCGGAAGCGGTTGTTGGCGAAGTGAACTAGGCCTGCCGCGATGGAATACCGGGCGCGGGACGCCCCCCTCCTTGGCGAGCCGGTCAGATGCTCTCGAAGCGGCCGGCTTCGCGGTTCTTGCGGACCTGGCCAGCGGGGAAGATGGTGCCGTTCATGGCGAGGAAGATGCCTTCGGGGAGCGATTGCACCGCGCCGAGGGCGAGGCCGAGGTTGAAGACGGCGTCGGTCACGCGGAAGCGGGCGGGCGCGAGGGCACCGGTGAGGACGATGGTCTTGCCGGGAATGCCGCGCAGGGCTTCCGCAGTGAGGCTCATGGTGTCGGTGCCGTGGGTGATGAGGATGCGCGGCTCGGCGGCTTCCTCGCAGGCGGTGCGGATGGCCTGACGGTCTTCCGGCTGCATTTCCAAGCTATCCTTGCGGAAGAGGGGAAGAAGCCGCCATTCGAGAGTCACGCCGGCCTCGCGGAAGACATGGGGGACGGTGGGCTCGCCGACTTCGTATTCGGAGGAGGCGTCGAAGTAGACCTTGTCGATGGTGCCGCCGGTGGTGAGGACGAGGAGCATGGAGAAAGTTCCAAATTCTAAACTCTAAGATCCAAATCCGAAGAGAGATCAGGAACGAGGGAGGAAGAAGGAGCGCTGTTTGTCGGAGATCGGGAGGCCGAGTTTCTCCATTACCTCGAGCATGTCTTCCCAGACGCGGCGCTTGTCCTGGCTGCCGGAGTTGTTGTGGAGGAGGTAGGCGGGGTGGTAGGTCACGCGGACGGGGATGCCGCCGAATTCGTGCCACTTGCCGCGCATGGCGGCGACCGGTCCGGTGAGACCGAGGAGTCCCTCCGCCGCGGTGCCGCCGAGGGCAACGATGCAGCGTGGCTTGACGATCTCCACCTCCGCGCGGACGAAGGAAATGCAGGACGCCATTTCCTCGGCCGTGGGCTTGCGGTTGTTGGTCGTCTGGCCCGGCATGGCTGGGCGGAACTTGACGATGTTCGAGATGTAGACCGACTCGCGGGCAAGGCCCATGGCCTTGAGGATGTCGTTGAGCTTCTGGCCCGCGGCCCCCACGAAGGGCTCGCGCTGGAGTTCCTCCTGATAGCCGGGGGCCTCGCCGACGAACATGAGATCGGCCTCCGGGTTGCCGGTGGAAAAGACCATGGTCTCGCGCAAGGTGCCGAGGCGGCGGGCGGGTTCCCAATTTTCCGCCTGACGGGCGAGGGCGGCGATTCGTTGCGCCGCACTACCATCCGAAGGGGCGGAAACGGCGGGGGCGGGAACCGGTGCTGCGCTGGCCGGGAGCGGTTCCGCGGCAGGAACGGGAGGCACCGGGCGCGGGGATTCCTCGGCCACGCGGGCGGCGGCGGGGGGCTTTTCAGCAGCGCGGGCGGCGGTTTTGCCACGGCGGTGGAGTTCGCGGAGGAGCGCCTTCGCCTCGTCGTCGAGGTGGACGGTCTTCACGCCGCGCGCTTCTTCCCCGCGCAGGAAATCGATCAGGGCATCCACCGGACGGCTCACGGGAGCGATGCTAGCGGTCCGGCCCGGGGGTGCAACCCCGGCCTTCGGGCGATTCCGAAGACGCGGCCCGCTTGTACTTGCCCCGGTGGGCCGGTTTGACCCATCGTGGCAGCGCGACAAACGCTTTTCCATCCATGTTCCGCCGCATCTCCAATCTCATCAAAGGATTCCTCGGCCTCTTTATCGGGGGGATCGAAAAGAAGAATCCGGAAGCCCTGCTCGAAGTGGAGAAGGAGAACCTGCGAAAGCAGATCAGCGAATTCAATGCGGGGCTGGCGGCACATGCGGGGCTGGTGGAGCGCCTGATGACGCAGGTCAAGAAGCTCAACACGCAGGAAAACGAGCTGAAGGCCAGAACCAAGGCGCTGTTGCAGGCGGGCCAACGCGAGGCCGCGGGCGAGATGGCGCTGCAGTACAAGAATACCGACCAGCAGCATGCCGAGCTCAATGCCCAGCTCGAGAGCGCGGAGACCCGCTACAAGGAACTGGTCCGGGCCCGCGACGTGGCGATCAAGGCGGCGCGCGACAAGATCGAGCAGCTCCGCCGCGGCATCGATGACATGAAGGTGCAGAAGGCGATGGCCGAGTTGAACGAAATGGCCGCCGGCATGGTCGGCTCCCTCGGAGGCTCCGGCGATACCCTCAACCGTCTGGAGGAGATGGTGGAGGAAGAGCGCAGCAAGGCGGCCGGTCGGGCCCGCGTGGCCCGCGACAGCGTGGACCTGAGCGGGACCGTGCTGAAGGAGGCCGAGCAGAAGGCGCTCGCGGACATGGCACTCGCCGACTTCGCCGCGGCGGAAGGGATCGAGCTGAAGCCGACGGATTCCACGCAGGAAACACCACCTGCGCAGGGGACGATGGGGCCGGTGAGCCAGTGACCGGGGACGGCGAGGTGCTTTCGTTGGCGCTCCGGCTTTTCCGATCTAACGTGTCCCGACATGGATCCTGATTTGCCATCGCGCTATCGCGCCGGGAGTTGGTACTCCGCGCCGAACTTGTGGAGGAAGGTCTCGCGATGCGCGCTGGTCGCAGGGCGGAAGACGGTGCTGACGGCGATCACGCTCTACCATTGCCTGCGCGACAAGGACACGCCGGCATGGGCGAAGGGGGTGATCGTGGGAGCGCTGGGATACCTGGTGCTGCCGGTGGACATGGTGCCGGACATCATTCCGGGGGCCGGCTACGGGGATGATTGGGCGGCATTGGTCGCGGCGCTGGGGACGGTGGCGATCTACGTGAAGGATGTCCACAAGGTGAAGGCGGCGGTCCAGACGGAGAAGATCTTCGGGTTGAAGGGGCATTAGGGAAAACCGGCGCGCATCCATTGGTGGAATGGAAGTCGCTGCGATCCCTCCGGGATCGGTGGCTCTGCCGGCGTTTTCCGGGGGTGTCGCTCGTTCCTCGCTCAACCCCCGGCTACTGTGCTGCGATCCCTGCGGGATCGAAGCGGAAGACGGATGACGGATGACGGAAAACGGAACGCCTCGTCGTTTCGTGAAACCATAAGAAGGCACCGGTGTTGGATCCGGTGCCGAACCCAGATTTGTCGCATGCTCCGTTGCCTTCTCGTTTCGATCGCCAGCTTGTCCTTCGTTTCCGCGGCGGAGCGTCCGAACGTGATTCTGATCCTCGCGGATGACCTGGGGTTCTCGGATCTGGGTTGCTACGGCGGCGAGATCGCCACGCCGAATCTGGATGCCCTTGCGGCGGGGGGAGTGAAGTTCTCGCAGTTCTACAATTCTGCACGCTGCTGCCCGACGCGGGCTTCGCTGCTGACCGGGCTGCACCCGCACCAGACGGGGATCGGCCACATGACGGAGGAACCGGGCGAGACGATCCCTGCCGACCGACCGGCCGCGTACCAAGGGTATCTGAACCGGAACTGCGTGACGATCGGCGAAGTGCTGACGGGTGCGGGCTATTCGACCTTGATGACCGGGAAGTGGCATCTGGGGCAGAGCGCGCGGGACCGCTTGCCGTTGCAGCGCGGGTTCGACAAGTATTACGGCACCTATTCCGGCGCGACGCTCTACTTCACGCCGAAGGAACCGCGGATCATCAGCATCGGAAACGAACCGGACACCGAGTTGAAGAGCACGACCGACCGTCCCTACTACACGACGGATGCTTTCACCAATCATGCGATCCGCTTCATCGGCCAGGAGACGGGGGACGATGCGAAGAAGCCCTTCTTCCTTTACCTTGCATACACGGCACCGCATTGGCCGATGCAGGCGCATGAAGCGGACATCGCGAAGTACCGCGGGAAATACAAGGCGGGGTGGGACAAGCTGCGGAAGGAGCGCCATGAGAAGCAGAAGCGCCTCGGCCTGGTCGACGCGAAGTGGCCGCTTTCGGCACGCGACGAGCAGGTGCCGGCTTGGGACACGCTGGATGCGGAGAAACAGGACGAGCTGGATCTGCGGATGTCGATCTATGCGGCGATGGTGGATCGTCTCGACCAAAACGTGGGCAAGCTGGTGGGCTTCCTGAGGGAGAAGAAACTGTACGAAAACACGCTGATCCTTTTTCTCGCGGACAACGGTGCATGCGCGGAGCTGGGGATCCTGGGCAAGCGCAACGTGAAAGACGTGGCGAAGCGGAATGCGGAGCTACACCTCGGCTATGGCACGGCATGGGCGAATCTCTCCAGCACGCCTTTCCGGCTCTACAAGCACCATGCGCACGAGGGCGGGAGTGCCACGCCATTCATCGCGCACTGGCCGGCGGGCATCAAGGCGCGCGAGGGCTGGCATCAGGAACCGGGACAGATCATCGACATCATGCCGACGATCGTGGAGCTGAGCGGCGCGAGTTATCCCGGGGAGAAGGACGGGAAGAAGATCCTGCCGATGGAGGGGGTGTCATTGGCGGGAGCGTTCAAGGGAGGGAGCATCGCGCGGGGCAAGCCGATGTTCATGGAGCACGAGACCAATGCCTTCATCCGCCATGGCAAGTGGAAGCTGGTGGGGCGGAACGCGGCACCGCGGGCGGGGTTGAAGGCGGAGCGGTGGCAGCTCTTCGACATGGAGGCGGACCGGACGGAACAAAACAACCTTGCCGAGCGGATGCCGGGCAAGGTTGCGGAGATGTCGAAGCAGTGGGAAGAGTGGGCGAAGGAAGCGGGGGTCTATCCGAAGCCTTGAGCGGATTAGAAGAAGGGGACAAGAGTGTCCCCCCTCCTTAACGCTAGCGCCAAATGCGGAAGCGCTAAGGAGCGACGACACTCCTGTCGTCGTAGTGCACGTAGTGGCCGGGGCAGGAGGTCCCCCTCTCCTTATTGCTGACGCCAAGCGCGGGAGCGCATTCCGGTTACTTTGCCTCGGGGTTGGCTTGCAGGTAGGCGTCGACGTCCTTCGTCACGACGAGCTTGCCTTGCATGATGGCCCAGTGGCCGGGGAAGGTGCAGACGAATTCGTAGACGCCTTCCTTTCCGGGCGCGGTCATGCTGAGGGTTTCCTTCTGGCCGGGATCGACCAGCTTGGTCGCACCGAGCACGCGCGAGTCCTTGTCCGGCACGTAGGCGCGGCCCTGGCTGTCGAGCTTGTCGGGCGGGTTCGCCTGCACGGCTTCCGCCACCGCTTGCAGGGTGCCGGGCTGGACGAAGACGAGGTTGTGCGGCATCGCGTCCGGATTCTCGAAGATGACCTGGAAAGGCTTGCCGGCTTCCACCACGATGCGGGTGGTATCGTAGCGGAGTTGCTCGCGGACGGCCTTCACCACGAAGACATTCACGCGGAGATCCTTGAGGACCTTGCGTGCGACGGCACCGCGGTCCTTGGGCATCAGGCCCGCCAGATCGTTGGCGACTTGCACCACTTCGATGTAGTCCTGGGAGGTGCGGTCCTCCACCGGCACCTTGCGCGCCCAGGTTACCAGACCACCAGCGGCGGGATCGGCGAGTTCCGCGGACCATGCGGGGCGGGGAAGCAGGGCGATGCCCTTCGCGGCAGCGACGACCTGTTCGTCCTTCTTGATCAGCTCGACCAGACCCGCGAAGACCTTCTGCGGTTCCTTGCCGATGCTCACGAGGGCCCGGATGGCGGCACCGCGGAGTCCGGCAAGCGGATCGCTGGTGACCTCGATCCTGCTGCTCAGCTTCGGCGCGGGATTGGCCGGCTTCTTGAAGATCTCGCGACGCTGCGCATCGAGTACCGTCAGGGTGAAGCGGTCGAGCCGGTCTTCATAGCCGGCACGGTTCCACACTGCCACGGAATCGACCGGCTGATCGGTCTTCAGGTCAAGTTCCCACCAGGGATTGTTCTCGCCCTCGTTGGTGTGGGTTTGCGTGCCGGAATTGTAGTCCGAATCCGTCTTGCCATCGACCGCCCGTTGCGCGACGCCCGCGTGCGCGGTGCTGGACTGCTTGGCGGTGCCGCTGCCGGCGACATTCACGCCGCCTGCGAAGACCTGGACCTCCGCGAGGGTCAGCGTGCCGCGCCGCGGGAGCTCGATGCGAACGTAGCGGGCCTTGCCGCCCTTGGACTTCTCGAGGTCGGCCGCGACGGGTCCCGGCAGCTGCGAGAGCAGCGGGAACACCTTGTCGAATGCCGAGGCGCGCAAGGCCGGATCCGGCACGAGCGGAAGGGCTTCGAGGAAATCGGTGAGGGTATCGCCGGACTTCACCGCGCTGGTCCATGCGGCATCGATGCTGCCATCCACGGAGATCAATGCCGCGAGCGCGCTGCGGCGGACAACCTCCGCATTGGTCGTGGCGGTCAGGGACTGGAGCGAGTTGCGGGCGCTTTTCAGATCGCCGACAGGCTGCATGAGGAGCAGGCGGCTGAGGTCCGTGGCGGTGCCGCCGCCGTTCTTCGCGAGGGGCGCGAGGATGGTGAGGAGGGTTTCGATCGCCGTGCCGTTCTTGAGTTTCGCCAGTTCGGCCAGCGCTTCGCTCCGCTGGGCCAATGAGACATCGGGGCGGGTGAGCATCGCGGTGAGGGTGACCGGGGACTTGGGCAGTTTCGCGAGATCGCCGCTGCTCACCGAACCCATGATGAACTCGATGCCGGCGGGGTTGTCGCCGGCGAGCGCCTTGCCTCCGGCGATGGCGTCCTTCCACCATGGCGCGAGCTGCCGCATGGTTTCCTTCAGGCAGTAGTTGATGTAGTAATCGGTCGGGTGCTTGAGCGCGGTGAGCGCGGCATCGGCGGCTTCCCATTGGCGGAAATAGCTCGCAACACGCACGGCCTCGAGGCGCACGCGGGGTGCCTCGTCATCGGCAGCCACCTTGAGCAGCGCGAGGGCATCCGGCACGCGGTCGCGCCAGTAGCCGAGCACGCGCACGCCTTGCGCCCGGGCGCGGGGCTCGGAGGATTTGAGGGTGCGTTTGAGCAATTCGAGGTCCACGACGTTGTGCCACTGGTGTACCCAGAGCGCTTCCAGCATGTGGTGCTCGTAGTCCTTGTCCTTCGGATCGAGCACCTTGATCCAGTCGTTCACGCCGCGGATGACTTCCTTCGCGTCGTGCTTGCCGAGTTCGATCTTCGCCCGCATGCGGACATCGTTCTCCGGCTCCTTGAGAAGTTCGAGGAGAGCGGCAACCGGCTCGCCATCGATCTTCTTCGGTATCATCAAGGGACGGCCTTCGTAGGTGATGCGGTAGAGGCGGCCGTGCTGGTGGTCGCGGTTCGGGTCGCGCAGGTGGTGCTGCAAGTGACCGATCAGCATTTGCGACCAGTCCATGAAGTAGAGCGAACCGTCCGGGGCGACGGAGATACCGGAAGGGCGGAAGTTCGGGTTCTTCGCGATGTCCGTGGTCACCAGATGGTCCAGGGTCTCGCCCTTGATCGCGGAGCCCTCCTCCGTGAGCTTCGCGCGGAAGATCCCCTGGATGCTGATGACGTTCGTATTGAGGAAGAGACCCTGCCAGTCATCCGGGAAGTGGCGGCTGGTCAGGATCGCGGTGCCGGGACAAGGGCGCGAGGGGCGGTCCCAGAAACGCTGCATGCCGGGATGTGCGCCGCTGTCGAGATGACCGCTCATCGCGGGCCCGAAGTAGTTGTCGTTGCCCGTCGCGTCGGTGATCAGGTCGTTGCCCCAGTAGTCGAAGACGCGGCCATGCGGGTTCGCGAAGCCATAGGGTGCATGGCGCATGAACTTGCCGGTGTTCGGCTCGTAGCGGTAGATGGCTCCGTCGACGTTGCGCACCGGGCCGTTGAAGGTCTCCACGTTGCTGCGGTGGAAGATGCCGTCGCTGAGATAAACCGCCCCGCCGGGCTCCAGGCACATCGAGTTCGTCTCGTGGTGGGAGTCCGCGGCGTCGAGACCGTGGAGCACGCGCTCCTTCCAGTCCGCCTTGCCGTCGCCGTCCGTGTCCTTGATGTACCACAGGTCGGGCGATTGCATCAGCAGCACGCCGTCCTTGTAGAACTGGAAGCCGGTCGGGCAGTTGAGGCCGTCGGCGAAGGTCGTGCACTTCACCGCCTTGCCGGTCTTGGGATCGAGGTCGAAAACAAGCAGCTTGTCGAAGTTCGTGGTGGTGGGCGAGGTCTCCGGGTAGGTCGGCCATGCGGCGATCCAGAGCCGGCCCTTCGTGTCGAAGTTCATCTGCACCGGATTGATCAGCTCCGGGAAGGTCTTCTCCGAGGCGACCAGCTCGATCTTGCATTTCGGGGGCAGCTTGAGGTGCTTGATCGCCTCCTCGGGATCCATGTAGGGAACCTCGTCTTTCCGGTTCGGCGGGACGAGATTGACCTTCGGCAGGTTGTTGTCGGTGACCTTCAGATCGCCGCCTTTCGCGATCGCCCACACGCGCTTGTCGCGGTTCTCGGTCTTCACGTCGCGCTGGGCCATTTCCTCGCCCAAGGTGGAGGCATTGGTGACGCCCTCGTAGGCGATGCGCGAGCGGTCGCCGTAGATGTTGTACTGATCGACGGTGCGGTAGCGGTGGTGCCACTCGAGGTTCTTATCGATCACCGCATTGCGGATCTTGCCGAGCAGTGCGTCTTCGAAGGATGGCGGTTCCTTGCCGAAGATGGCGCGGAACTGGACCGGCGCGAGCTGGCGGTCGCCTTCCTCGGTGAGGTGGATGCCGTTAATCGTGAGCGGCGAGCCGGCCTTCGAGAACAGGTCCTTGGACGGCGTGTAGAGATCGACGAAGGGGACACCCTTGGCCTGCGCCACCTCGGCCATCGCCTTGGTATAGAGCGCAAGGTTGGCGTTGTTCGCGGAGCCGTCGGAGAAGTCCGGGCTCTTGAGGTTTTCCTGAGCGATGGGCGAGAAAAGGACGAGCTTCGGCGCGGATTGTCCGTTGTACTTCGCCGCCTTCTGCGCGTCCAAATACCGGCCGAGCTCTGCCTTGAAGCCGGCCAGCCCCTCGGGGCCGCGGAAAGACTCGTTGAAACCCCAGTAGGCGAAGATCACGTCCGCGCCGAAATCGGTTCCGGCCTTGTAGACCACGTTGGGCTCGCCGGGCTTGGTCGAGTCACCCTTCTTCATGGCGAGGAACCACTCGGTCGGCGGCACATCGGCCGAGCGCGGCTTCACGTTCACCTCGTCGGCGGCGAAGCCGAGGTTCCGGACGGTGAGATCCAGATCCGGGTAGGCGCGGTGGATGAAGGTTTCCAGCCAGGCATGATGCTGCTGCCGGTCCGCGAGGCCGCTCCCGACGATCGCGATGTGATCGCCCTTCTGGAGCTGTACGAGGGGTTCCGCTGCCACCGCGTGCGCGGCGCAGGCGAGCACTGCCACGGTCGTGCAGCGGTAATGCCATCGGTTGGGAGTCATGATCTAATTCAAACAGGTTCTATCGGGCAAAGGCGCGGGAGAGGATCGGGTTCCCGTCACCGCGCGGAGCGCGCTACGCCCCGCCCATCTGTGTTTCTTTCGGATTTTGTGGGCTTTTGTGCAAGTTGGGACCGCAGAGTCGCATGAATTTTTCACTGAAGGTTTCCGTCCTGCGGATGGTATTCTAGCCGCGCACCGCTTCTGTCATGATTCGCCCTGCTCTCCCGATTCTGCTCGTGCTTACATTGGTCACCACCCCGCTCCGCGCGGGGGTGGGAATCGACATCGAAGCTTTTGGAAAGAGTCTCGGCGGCTGGACCGCGAAGGGAAAAACCGCCTGTGACTACGACCTTTCCGGGTCCGGCTACCGGACCTACAAGCCGGAGATCACGCCGACTCCCGATGGCGGCGTGTTCGCTTCGATCCGGATCGACCACCTGCGCGGATGGCTCGCGAGCGACGACCATGCGGTGCTGGAAGTCACGGTGGGCAAGGACGGCTCGATCGTTTCCGCGCAATCGAACCTGGCGCTGCAGGGCAAGACGATCTCCAGCGACGTGATCCGCACCGGCGGCACGGTGGCCAGCGGTACGCCGGTCGTCGGCGGAGCGGTTAAG
>CAMLOZ010000013.1 GCA_946481625.1 uncultured Haloferula sp.
GCGACCACGACCAGGATCAATCCCGTGGAGAACACCACGCCGCCGAGCACCCGCTGGAGCGCGAAGCCCAGCAGGGGATCGGACGCCACCACGGTGTAAAAGAGAGCCCCGAGGCCGATGAAGCCCCCGGCCAGCACTCCCAGGGCGAACAACTTCACCAGCGGCAAGCGGGCCTTCTTCACTCCCGTGCTCTCGATGCGCTCGGCGATCTGGTCCGGCGAGTAGGCATCGGATCCGTAGATATCAGCCATGGCTTTCCTCCCGTGGTAGCAACCTTACGGCGGTTGCCTTGTACTGGGGGCAGTTCGATTGCGGGTCGAGGGTCGGCCCCGTAAGCCGGTTGGTATGGGTTCCCGGAAAATGGAAGGTCAGGAAGAGGGTCCCGGGAGCGACACGAGACGAATGGCGTGCCACCACCTCGATGGAACCCCAGCGGCTTTCCACCCGCACCGTGGAGCCATCCGCCACGGCATCCCGCCGCGCATCCTCGGGATGGATCTGCACATGATCATCCGGCACGAGGTCTTCCAGCCCGCTACGACGGGTCATGGTGCCGACATTGTAGTGCTCCAGCAGCCGCCCGGTCACCAGGAGATAGGGATAGCCGGCAACCCCATGCTCCGGGCTCGGCTCGTAGTCGAGCGCTACCAGCTTCCCTCTCCCCCGCATGAAGCCGCCGGCATGGACTCTTGCCGTGCCGGGATGCCCGGGGAAGGGACAGGGCCACTGCAAGCCATCGGACCCGAGCCGGTCATAGGCAACACCGCCGAAGAGGTGCGGCGCCACGCGGGCGATCTCGTCCATCACCTCCGCGGGCGAATCGTAGGTCCAGCCCGCGCCCATGGCGCACGCGATCTGCACGACGGCAAGCCAATCGGGCCGCGCGGCACCGGGAGCGGACACCGCCGGGCGCACGTGCTGGATGCGGCGCTCGCCGTTGGTGAATGTGCCTTCCTGTTCGAGGCATCCTGCGGATGGCAACACCACGTGCGCGAATCTCGCGGTCTCGCAGAAAAACAGATCCTGGACGATCACCAGGTCGAGCCGCTCCAAGGCCTTCAGCACCTCGCTTTCATGGGGATCACTCTGGGCGACATCCTCTCCCATCAACCATAAACCCCGTACTTTCCCCTCCGCCGCGGCACGCAGCATCGAGGGGCTGGTGAGGCCCGGGTCCGGTGGCGGAAGATCTCCCCATATCCGGCCGATCCGCTCCCGGGCGACCGGATCACCCAGCGGCTGGTAGCCGGTGAAATGGGTGGGCATGCTGCCCATGTCGGCGCTGCCCTGGACATTGTTCTGACCGCGCAAGGGAAGCATCCCCGCACCCTCGCGACCGATGCTCCCGGTCAACATTCCCAGATTGCACAGTGCCATCACCGAGGCCGTCCCTTGCATCAGTTCCGAAAGGCCGAGCCCGTGCACGAAGAGCACGGGACCATGCCCGCCGATGATACCGGCCGCGGCCCGGATAGCGGAGATCTCAACCCCGCTGACCGCCGAAACCCCTTCCAACGAAAGCGCGGAGAGATGCTCCCGCAGTTCTTCCAGTCCCTCCGTGCGCGGCGAGACGAAGTCAGCGTCGAAGCTCCCCTCCTCCAGAAGCACCTTCGCGAGCCCGTTGAGCAATGCCACATTCGTGCCGGGCACCAGCTGCAAATGAACCGCCGCATGGTCCGAGAGCTCGATCCGGCGCGGATCGATCACGACAAGCGGAACGCCCCGCAACGCCGCCTGCTTGATCCGCGCGCCGACCACCGGGTGGGCCTCGGTCGGATTCGCACCCGCCACCACGATGCATCCCGCATGCTCGATATCGGCATAGGAGGCGGTTGCCGCACTCGTGCCGGTGACGAGCTGAAGGGCGAGCGCCGTGGACGAGTGGCACACCCGCGCGCAGCAATCGACATTGTTCGTCCCGATCACGCTGCGGAAGAGCTTCTGCAAGAGATAGCATGCCTCATTCGTCGACCGGGAAGAGGTGAAGGCACCCAGCGCATCTGCACCGGATTCCGCTTTGATCTCCGCCAGCCGCCGGGCGATGAAGGCGACCGCTTCTTCCCAACTCGCTTTGCGGAATGCATCACCATCACGAAGGAGCGGCGTGGTGAGACGCTCCGGCGAATGATGCCATGAGTGGGCGTAGCGTCCTTTCACGCAGAGATGGCCCCGGTTGACCTGCGCATCCCCCACGCCGCTCACCCGCTGCACCCGTTGGTCGGCGACCTCGACCTCTATCCGGCAGCCCACTCCGCAGTAGCCGCAGATGCTGCGGGTACGGGTGACGGGCTTCCGGGTCGTGTCCATCCGATCGCGATCGGTCACCGCGCCGGTGGGGCACACGTCGATGCAAGCGCCACAGGCGACACAGGGGCTTGCTCGGAAATCCTTCCCGGGTCCGTAGATGAGCCGGGTCCGCGGCCCGCGTTCACTTGTGCCGTAAACGAATTGCCCCTGGATCTCCTCGCAAGCGTGAAGACACAGCCGGCAGGTGATGCATGCCCGCGGGTCGAAACGCAGGAAGGGATGGCTGTCATCCACCCGGCCGGGGCCGCTACCCGCCTGACCGTTCATCCCGTAGCGCTCCAGCAGATCACGGAATCTTCCCGCTGCCGTCGCCCCGGGCTCGAATCCGGTCTGTACGGCGCTTTCCAGATACATGCCCAGGATCGTGCGGCGAAGCGCTTCCAAGTCATCGCCGCCGGTGCTCACCCGCATCCCCGGCTGGAGCGCCGTGTGACAAGCCGCAGTAGGGCGCGGCTGGCCTTCGCACTGGACGAGACACATCCGGCAGCCGCCCTCCGCTTGCAAGGCATCGGCCGAACACAAGGTCGGGACATCGATGCCCAGCCGGTGCGCGGCATGGAGGATCGTGTCACCCTCGCCGATTTCACAGGTGATGCCATCGATGGTTGCCGTGCTTGCCATGGTTCAGGAGGCGTCAGGGGGCGGGAAGATACGATGGCCGAAATGCCGGATCAGTTGACGCATCGGATGAGGTAGCGATTGCCCGAAGGCACACAGGCTTCCCTGCTCCATGGCGGTGAAAAGCTCCTCAAGACGACCGCGGATTTCGTCGGCAGGACGGCCCGACCCGAAGGCATTCGCCGCGCACTGCGACCCGAGCCGGCATGGCACGCACTTGCCGCAGGACTCATCGACCATGAAGCGGATCCAGTGTTCGAGCAGGGTCCGGAAGTCGGCATCTTCCGGCACCGCGATCAGCCCCCCGTGGCCGAGTTCGATGCCGCGCTCGCGCATGGCCCCGTAGCACACCGGGACATCCCAATCCTCCGGCACGAGGACGCTCCCCATGGGCCCGCCGATGAGCACGGCAGCCAGCGGTCTGCCATCGCGGGCACCGCCACCGAGGCTCTCGATCACCTCCCGGAGCGGAATCCCGAACTCGACCTCCACGATGCCAGGACGAGCGAATCCACGGTTCAAGCATAGCGCCTTGGTCCCGGTGGATGCCGCCGAGCCCATGGCCGAATACGCCATCCCCCCGTCCGCAACGATGAATGGCACGCTGGCGAGCGTCTCGACGTTATTCACCACGGTGGGACGACCATAAAGGCCGGACAGGGCGGGGAACGGCGGGCGGATTCTCACCTCGCCGCGACGACCCTCGATGGCATTCAGCAGCGCCGTTTCCTCGCCACAGACATAGCTACCCAGACCGGGGAAAACCGAGACCTCGAAGTCAAAGCCCAGCCCCAGGATATTCCTCCCGATCAAGCCGGCTTCGCGGGCCTCGCGGATGGCCGTTTGCATCGCGGTGATCGCCCGCGGATACTCGGAGCGGATGAAGACGATCCCCTCGCCCGCTCCGACCGCGAAGCCGCAGAGGATCAGCCCTTCGAGGATGGCGTGTGGATCTTCTTCCATCAGCACGCGGTCGAGGAAGGAACCCGGATCGCCCTCGTCACCGTTTGCAATCACATAGCGCCGGTCTGCGACGGCGGATGCACAGGCGCGCCACTTCCGCCCGGTGGCAAAAGCCGCACCCCCGCGTCCGCGCTGGCCGGACCGGTCCATCGCCTCCAGCACCGCTTCCGGGTTTCCGCCCAGCGCGGCGGCAAGGACCTCGTAAGCTCCCGACCTGCGCGCCCTTCCGAGGGCGGCTGCCCCGCCTTCCAACAAACGCCGGGTGATGATCGCCGTGCGGCCGCAGCTTCGGATCTCCGGCATCCCTTTCAAGCCGAGACTCAAAGGACGCCCGTCAGGGGCAAGCGCTACCGGCGATTGGTCGCAATAACCGAGACAATAGACGCCCCGGCACGGCGCCCCTTCTTTCTCGAGTTCCTCGCGTAACGATTTCCCGCCGCACAGGAGGCAAGAGGTGCCATCGCAGGTCTTGACCCCCGGCGGCTCCACCAGATCGGCATAGAAGCTGGCGGTGCCACGCAGGTCCGCGGCGGGAATACCCAGTTCCGCCGCCAGTGAAACCGCCGCACCGGCCTCGAGCGGGCCATACCGCCGGACTGCCGTCGCGATACGCCACATCGGGGAACCCGCGGCAGCGGTGTCCGGAGCATGTTCTGGTCCCCGCATCCGGTCGAGGATCGCGAATCCACCCTCCACCCTGCTGCGCTATTCTTGCGCATTCTTCCGCGCGGGTTGATCGGTCCCGCCATGCGGGGCCAACTCAGTCCTCCGCCTGGATTCCTTCGATGAACCCCTGCGCCCCGGTCTTCAAATCGGCGGCGTTCGCCTCATCGGTGTCGATGTGCATGGCCAGCACCGCATTCGGATTCACGCGAACCCGCACGTCGCCGAAGACCATCTCCCGGTCCCCCGCGACCCGGACTTTCACGGTGCACTTGTCCCTGAGGCCGTAGCGCAGCGCATCCTCCGGGGTCATGTGAATGTGGCGGAGCGCGCAGATGACGCCCTTGTCGAGAGTCACTCTCCCCGCCGGTCCCTCGAGAACACATCCGGGAGTGCCCTCCAAGTCTCCGGAATCCCGGATCGGCGGGTGGATGCCGAGCTTGAATTGCTCGGTCATCGCGATCTCGACCTGGGTGGAGGCACGGGGCGGACCGAGTACGCGCACGTGCCCGATGCTGCCTTTCGGCCCGATCACGGTGAGATCATCCTCGGACGCATACTGCCCGGGTTGGGAAAGTCCGGCCCGTCTCGCGAGGACATGGCCGGCACCGAAGAGAGCTTCGACATGATCCTGCGAAAGATGAACGTGGTGGGCGGATACTTCGATCGGGACCGGCTTGGCACGACACGCCTCGCAGGCCCGGACAAGATAGTCGCGGTCCATTGCGCGCAGGGTTTCACGCGCGATCATGCGCTCCTCGTCGGCGGGCACCACGAGTACGGTCACAGGAGAATCGTCGCTGGAGATCCGGGCGAGCTGCTTGCCATCCGCTTCCCGGTTGCGCGGCTCATCGAGATGGATGCCCATGCACTGCAGGCCTTGCACGGCGGCGGCACGCACGCCCGGACTGCCTTGACCAATCCCGGCGGTGAAGGCGAGCACATCGATCCCGCCGAGCGCGGCGACATAGGCACCAATCGCCTTCCTCACGCGGTAGCAAAAAACTTTCAGCGCGATCAGTGCCCTCGGATTCCCCGCATCGGCAGCAGCCTCGATTTCCCGCATCCCCCCGGAAACCCCCGACAATCCGAGCAGCCCGCTTTCCTTGTTCAGTATCGTGTCCAGCCGCGCAGCGGAGAGACCGGTGGTCCGCTCGAGATACGTGAGGATCCCGGAGTCGATGTCACCACAGCGGGTCCCCATTACGAGCCCCTCCCCCGGTGTGAATCCCATCGTCGTATCGATCGAACGGCCGTGATCGATCGCGCACAACGAGGCACCGCTCCCGAGGTGACAGCTCACGATTCTCAATTCCCGCGGGCGGCGCTTCAGGAATTGCCCGGCCGCCAGTGTCACGTAGGCGTGCGAGGGGCCGTGGAAACCGAAACGCCGGATCTTCCTTGTCTCGTAGCACTCGAAGGGCAGGCCGTAGAGAAAGGCATGGCTCGGCAAGGTCGAATGAAACGCGGTGTCGAAGACTGCAATGTGCGGCACCGCGGGAAAGACGCGGCGGGCCTCTCGGATGCCTTGGATATTGGCAGGATTGTGAAGCGGCGCGAGCTCCGCCAATTCGTCCAGTTCCGCCAGCACTGCGTCATCGATCACCACCGGGGCGGTGAACTTCCCTCCGCCGTGGACCACCCGGTGCCCCACCACGGTGATACCCGCATTCCCCGCGATCGCTCCGCCACGGGGGTTCCCGAGGATCTCCAACATCGCGGTGAGGGCGGACCCATGTCCATCCTGCGGGAGGTCCCGCGCGCAATCCCCCGCCGGACTCCGCCAAGCCAGCCGGGCATGGCCGCTTCCGATTCCCGCCACGTGGCCGTGCGAGGAAAGGTCCGGACGGGCGGTATCGAACACGCTCCACTTCATCGATGACGATCCGCAATTGAGAACGAGGACCCGCTGGTGCCGCTCGCTCTTCAGGACAAGGCCATCCTCATCCTTTCCAAGGGCAAGGAGAGCCGCGGTGCCCGGATTCTCCAACAGGAGATGAAGGCGCGCGCCGATGTTACCCGCGATTCTTCGGGCGGCGCCGGGTTCCGACATCACACGGGCCAGAAAAAGGGTCAGCGGAACGAACATCACCCGGCTGGCTTCTTCAGCCTGGAGATCGGCTACCGCCGCTTCGCCGGTTAGCAGCGCCATTTCCCCGAAGGTGTCGCCCGGGCCCAAGCGCCCGACGAACCTGTCACCGCCATGCTCGTCCGGCACGCTGGCCACCAGGCGGCCTTCGAGGACGATCCCGAGGGATTGCAGTTCCTCACCGGAACGGGCCACCGACTCTCCCGCCACGAAGGCCTCGACCCGTGATCCCGCAGCCAGTTCGGCCAGGTTGGATTCCGAGAACCCCTCGAAGAGAGGCACCTTGCTTCGCAGGCATCCGGCATTCATGGCTCAAGGTTTCTCAGTCATCGGCCATCCCGGAGCTGGCCGTGCTCCAAGGTCCATCACCCCCGTCCTGCGCGCGCGCCTTCTGAGCCACTTTTCAAGTTCCACCGCCAGGTAGGCCACAAGCCCGACGCCGGTGATATGGAGCCACGCAGGTCCATCAAGCGGTGCGGAGTGGAAGAGCCGGTTCATGACGGGCGCATAGGTGAACACCATCTGTGCCGCAATCATGGCCGCGATGCACGGGACCACCCATGGATTCGAGAAGAATCCGATCGCCCAAACGGAGCGGATGAGGCTGCGGCAGTTCAAGAGATAGAAGATCTCGACCATGACGATCACATTCACCACAATCGTGCGAGCTTCGGCCACCGTGCGCCCACGGGCTTCCTGCTCCCAAACGAAGAGCCCGAAACATCCGGCCAGGATGATCAGCGACAGCAAGCCCGTGCGCATGAAGAGCGGGAAATCCAGGATCGGCTGCTTCGGATCCCGTGGCGGGCGGGTCATCAGATCATTCTCGCGGGGCTCGAACACCAGAGCAAAGCCGAGGATCACCGCTGTCATCATGTTCACCCACAGGAGCTGTACCGGGAGGGCCGGGAGGGCCGTCCCCAAGCCGATCGCCGCAAGCAAGGTGAGTCCTTCTCCGAAATTGCACGGGATCTCCCACACGATGCACTTGATCAGATTGTCAAAGACCCCGCGCCCTTCCTCCACGGCGTTTTCGATCGAGGCGAAATTGTCGTCTGTCAGGATGATGTCTGCCGCACCCTTCGCGACATCCGTTCCGCCGATCCCCATGGCAATGCCGATGTCCGCTTGCTTCAGCGCCGGAGCGTCGTTCACGCCGTCTCCCGTCATCGCCACGATATGACCCTTCGCCTGAAGGGCGCGCACCAACCGCACCTTCTGCTCGGGTGCCACCCGTGCGAAAACGGCGGTCGCCTCGGCAACTTCCGGTAGTTCCTCGTCGGGCACTTCATCCAACGCCCGTCCCGATAGCGCGCCGCATCCGTCGCCATCCAGCCCGAGCCGCCGCGCGATCGCCAGTGCCGTCAGCAGGTGGTCGCCGGTGATCATCTTCACGGAGATGCCGGCGCGCCGGCATCTGGCCACCGCACGAATCGCCTCCTCCCGGGGCGGATCGATCATCCCTTGGAGGCCGAGGAAGGTGAGCGCTCCCGCGACATGATGATGATCCACCCGCTGCTGATCGAGGGGCACGATGCGACGCGCGAATCCAAGCACGCGCAGGCCCTCGGAAGCCATGCTGTCGGCGATTTCCTGTACCTTCGCACGATCCAGATCGACCAGCCGGCCCGAGGGGTCCAAGGCATCGTGACACTTGCCGAGCAGGCGCTCCACCGCGCCTTTCTTGTAGATCACGCGGGTATCCTCGCCGTCCCGGTGGTGGAGTGTCGCCATGTACTGGTGTTCCGACTCGAAGGCCAGGGTATCGACTCTCGGCATTTCTCCCGCCAGGTCGCCAGCGCTGAGTCCGGCCTTCTCCGCGGCGACGATGAGTGCAGCCTCGGTCGGGTCTCCCCGGACGGTGCGCAAACCGTCTTTCACGACCACTGCCGAATCGTTGCACAAGAGGCCGGCCCTCAAGCACTCGGCCAAGGAGTGGTCCAGCGGGAGCCCGGCGGGCTCGCCTTGCAGCAGGATCGATCCCGCCGGATCATAGCCCGCGCCGGTCACCTGGTAAGTCCGCCCGCCCGCGTGAATCTCGCGAACGGTCATCTGGTTCTCCGTGAGGGTTCCCGTCTTGTCCGAGCAAATGACCGTGGTGCTTCCCAAGGTCTCGACGGCGGGCAAGCGCCGCACCACGGCACGCCGCCTCGCCAAACGGGAAACGCCCACCGCGAGCGTGATCGTCACGGCAGCCGGAAGTCCCTCCGGAATCGCGCCGACCGCCAGCGCCACCGCCGCCATGAACATGTCCACCGGCGGCTCACCCCGGGTGAGTCCGATCATGAAGGTCACCGCTGCCAAACCGAGGATGAGAAACATCAGGAGCCGGCTGAAGACGGCGATCTTGCGGGTCAGCGGCGTTTCGAGCTGTTCGGCCACCGAGATCAGTCCGGCTATGCGGCCGGTTTCGGTACGAGCGCCCGTGGCCCACACGACGCCTTCGGCCTGCCCATAGGTGACGAGCGTGCCGGTAAAGGCGACGTTCCTCCGGTCCGCAAGGACCGTCCCCAGGGCCAGCCGCCCGACCTGTTTCTCCACCGGCACGGACTCCCCGCTCAGCATCGATTCATCGACGCGCAGGTTCCGCACCTTGAGCAAGCGGATATCGGCGGGGACCCGGTCGCCGCTCTGGAGCATGAGGACATCGCCCGGCACCAGCTCCCGCGAAGAAATCCGGATCACCCGCCCGCCGCGGCGTACGGTCGCTTCGGTGACGACGAGCCCGGCCAGAGCGAGGATCGCCTTCTCCGCCTTGCCCTCCTGGAAGAAGCCGACGAGCGCATTCACGATCACCACTCCAAGAATGACCGAGGCATCCACCCACTCTCCCAGCGCCAGCACCACCCCGGCGGCGATCAGGAGGACATAGACCAAGGGCTGGAGAAACTGGGCGAGCATCCGTCCCCACGGACCGACGGGAGCCCTGGCGATGATCTCGTTCGGACCGTACCGGTCCAAACGCTCTTCCGCCTCCCGGGGCATCAAGCCGTTGACCGGATCGGTGCCGAGCAGATCCAGCGCCTCCCGCTCTCCCAGCGCGTGGATATCTCGCGGCGTGTCGGTGGCATTCATGATCGGGCGGTGCCATGCCCCGTTCCCGAAAGGGAGAACCGGGAGACAGCACCCTGAGGCCGGCCTCCGTCCGATCCAATCAATTGGCAAATTTTGCACGGATTCCCGCAAGCCATGCAGCGCCTTCCGGGCCCGCATCGTCATGATGGATACGACCCCGAAACCGGAGAATCTCATGCAAACCGAATCCCAATCCCCGGCGAGCTTCGTGCGCTGGTTCGATACGCTCACCAATCAGGACGTAGCAGTTGCCGGAGGCAAGAACGCCTCCCTCGGCGAAATGATCCGCACGCTTTCCAAGGAAGGCATCCGCGTGCCGGACGGCTTTGCCATCACTGCGGACGGATACCGGACATTCCTGAGGCATAACGACCTGGAATCCCGCCTCCGCGAGCAGCTCGAGTTGAAGAAGCAGCACCTCGTCGCGGAAGGAGAGGCCGAACGGGTGATCCGGCACCTCCTCCTGGACAGCGACTTTCCAGCGGACATGCGCCAGGAAATTGTCACAGCCTATGAGGAGCTGAGCCGGCGCTATGGCTCCGCCGCGACCGACGTGGCGGTAAGAAGCAGTGCCACCGCGGAGGATCTCCCGGATGCAAGTTTCGCCGGCCAGCACGAGAGCTACCTCGGAATCTCCGGCATCGGCGATGTGTTGCACGCTTGTCGCCGCTGCATTGCCTCCCTGTTCACGACACGGGCGATCAGCTACCGGGAGCAGAAGGGATTCGACCACATGTCCATCGCCCTCTCGGTGGGCGTGCAAAAAATGGTGCGGTCGGACGTGAAGGACGGTGCGTCCGGGGTCATGTTCAGCCTGGACACCGAGACCGGCTTCCCGGACATGATCGTGATCAACGCCTCCTTCGGACTGGGTGAATGTATCGTCCAAGGAACGGTGACACCGGACGAATTCCGGGTCTTCAAGCCGCTGCTCGCGGACCCGTCCAAGCGGCCAGTCGTCGAGAAGGTTCTCGGCTCCAAGGAGATCAAGATGGTCTATGGCGACCGCTTCGGCACGCGCGTGCGGACGACGAACATGCCTTTCGAGCAACGCGGCCGCTTCGCCTTGAACGATGATCAGATCCTCCAGCTCGCACGCTGGGGCAAGCGTCTGGAAGAACACTATGGACGGCCCATGGACATGGAATGGGCGGTGGACGGCGAAACCGGTGAGATGTTCATGCTGCAAGCGCGCCCCGAGACGGTCCAGTGCCATGCGAGCAAGGGAAGCTTCCGCTCCTGCCATCTGGTGACAGGCGAGTCGCCGCCACGCTTGATCACCACGGGCCTCGCGATCGGCAGCACCATCGCGAACGGGACCGTCCGCCCGTTGCACGGACCCGGCGAATCGAGCAGCTTCAAGGAGGGCGAGATCCTCGTCGCCCCATCGACCAATCCGGATTGGGTCCCCGTGATGAAAAAGGCGGCCGGCATCATCACGGACCATGGCGGCCGCAGCAGCCACGCCGCGATCGTGAGCCGCGAACTCGGTGTCCCCGCGGTGATCGGCACGGGTGATGCCACCCGGCTCCTGTCAAAGGGGGAAAAAGTCACCATCGACTGTGCCCAGGGCGAAACGGGCGCCGTGTATGCGGGCCTCCTCGAATACGAGGCCGAGGAGATCGACCTCGAAACGCTGCCAACCGTCCGCACTCCCCTCCTCGTGAACGTCGCAACCCCGGAAGCCGCCTTCCGCTGGTGGCGTCTTCCCTGCCAGGGCATCGGACTGGCCCGCATGGAGTTCATCATCGGCAATCTCATCCGGGTTCATCCGATGGCGTTGCTTCGCTTCGACCAAATCTCCGATGCCGCCACCCGGATCATCATCGACAACCTGACCCGCTCCTATGAGGACAAGGCGGACTATTTCGTGGACCAGCTTGCACGCGGCATCGCGCACATCGCGTCATCCCGCTATCCGAAACCGGTGGTCGTGCGGACCAGCGACTTCAAGACCAACGAGTATGCCGGACTGATCGGCGGAAAGCAGTTCGAACCGGAGGAGGAGAATCCGATGCTCGGCTTCCGCGGCGCCTCGCGATACTATCACCCCTCCTACCGGGAGGCCTTCGGGCTGGAGTGCCGCGCGATCAAGAAGGCCCGGGAGGAGATCGGCTTGGACAACATCGTCGTCATGATCCCCTTCTGCCGGACTCCCGAAGAAGCGGACCGGGTGCTCGAGGTCATGGCCGAGCACGGCCTCAGGCGCGGCGAGCGCGGCCTCGAGATCCGCGTGATGGCGGAAATACCAAGCAATATCCTGCTCGCTGAAGAATTCGCGGAGCGGTTCGACGGTTTCTCGATCGGGTCCAATGACCTGACCCAATTGATCCTCGGCGTGGATCGCGACTCGGAGATCCTCGCGGAACTCTTCGACGAACGGAACAAGGCGGTCCAAATCGCAATCCAGCGCCTCATCGAAACGGCGCACGCAAAGGGCTGCAAGGTGGGCATCTGCGGACAAGGACCCAGCGATCATCCAGACTTCGCCGAGTTCCTTGTCGAGACGGGCATCGACTACATTTCGCTGAATCCCGACAGCGTCATCGGCATCACCCGCCACCTTGCCGCGATAGAGGAGAAGAAGCAACGGGCGGGTGTTCCGCCGGCCACCGCCGCTCCACCGCAGGCCGTCGGCCCGTCCCCTCGCCTCGCGCTATCATCGCCATGAATGCGGATCATCCGATCATCGCCGCCATCGATTTCTCCGCCGCATCCACGGCGGTCCTCCATCACGCGCTCCATGTCGCGGACCTGGCGAAGGCACCCCTTTGTCTCGTGCATGTCATCGACTCGACGGTGCTGAATCACCGCTCGGTATCGCTGGGGCGGGTCCCCGATCCCGACGTTCTGATCTCGATCGCGAAGGATCGGCTCAGGGAAATGATCCCCGCCTCCGGACCGGGGGCGAATTGCGATGTGGTGGTCCGCTGCGGGCGGCCTGTCGATGAGCTGCATGCCATCGTCGCGGAACGCCAGGCATCCCTCTTGATCGTGGCGGCCAACGATCTCACCAAGCGCCATCCCGGGTCGGTCGCGTCCGCATGCATCCGGACGATTCCCAGCGACATCATGGTGCTGCGCGATTGGGGCGGGCGTGACTTCCGGAAGATCCTGCTGTGCACCGATTTCTCCGCCTCCTCCGCGAAGGCGCTGGAACGTGCGGTGTGGCTGGCCATCCTTCACAATGCCCCGCTCGAGATTGCCTACGTAATGTATCCGCCATCAAGGGACGCATGGGGTGAAATCCTGGAGACCCCGGCCCCCGGGGATGAGCGCAGCTATGCCGAGCGCTGCCGGAGTTCCGTGGAAAGCTCGATGACGGCGTTCCTCTCGCCGGAGTCCGGGCGTCTCGCCCGCGTCACTCACCGGACCACGATCCTGGAATCCGTGGACCCCGCCCAATGCCTGAAATACCACGTGCAGGATAACGCGCCCGACCTGGTGGTCCTCGGGAGCAAACTCCACTCCCGCTTCACCCGGATCTTCTCGGTGGGCATCGCCGATCACCTTCTTCACGAGACCGCCGCCTCGATCCTTGCCGTCCGTGACAAACCCGAATCGCACGCCTGAGGACCCTACCCATGAACATCGTTATAGGAACCGACTTCTCGCCTGTCGCCCAGCAAGCTGCGGATGCCGCCGCCGCCATTGCTTCGGCCACGGACGGTCACATGACCTTGGTCCATGTGCACCAGACGCTTGCCATTCCCGATGCCCCCGAGCTGACAGCCCAAGCCGCCGAGGATGCGGTCAAGGCGCTTTCCAAGGAGGCGGACCGGATCCGGAAAACCGGCGTCGATGTCGCGATCGATTTCCCCGGTGGTTCCGCCGGGCGCGGCCTGCTGGAGGCGGCGGCGCGACATCAGGCTGATCTCCTCGTCGTGGGATCCGTTTCCGGCAGGAGCCTCAAGACGCGCTGGCTCCTCGGGGACGTCGCGGAGTTCGTGGCGGAGCATGCGCAAATCCCCACGCTCATCGTGAGAAACTCCGCGCCGATCATCAATTGGGCCCTCAAGCTTGAACCGCTCAAGATCCTGATCGGGGAGAACCTCCCGGAGTTTTCCGACAATCCGCTTCTCTGGGTGAAGGAGCTCTCGGAGATCGCCCCGACCAAGCCGGTCGTCGCCTATGTCATGTGGCCCTACGAGGAGGCGGTCCGCTACGGCTGCCCGCTGCCGATCTCCTACATGGACGTCTCCCCGGAAGTCCTGGAGATGGCGCAACGGGACCTCCAGAAACGCACGGGCAGGCTCATGGGCGATTTCCCGGTGCAAGCCGTGATCAAATGTTCCTGGGGTGTGGCGGATGCGCCGCTCGCGGAACTGACGAAGGAAAAGAAGGCGGATCTCCTCGTCGTGGGAAGCCGCCAGCACAGGCGGCTGGCTCGCTTCCTGGAACATTCCGTCTCCCGCGCTGTCATCCACGAGACCACCGTGAACCTCGCCGTGGTGCCTTGCCGAGCCGCTGCAAGTCCACGCCCGGTGATCAGGCGTTTCGAACGCGTGCTCATCCCCACCGATCTTTCAGAAAAGGGCAACCGTGCAATCGCATCCGGTTGCTCCATGGTGCCGCCAGGCGGCGTGGTCTGCATCGCCCATGTCTGTTCCCAACATCAACAACACCCCGATGCGGAAGCACGTTTGCGGCTCCTGATACCCCCCGAGGCCGAGAGCTTCGGGATTCGGAGCGAGGTCATGGCAACGACCGACGACAACCCGGCCGCCGGTATTGTCCATCTGGCGAACCGGTTCGGAGCGGATGCCGTGTGCATGGCCAACCATCCCCGCCCCGAGATCGGCGAGGCCTTCCTGAGGTCAACCACCCGCGAGGTGCTCAGGAACATCCGCATGCCCGTCCTGCTTGTCCAAGCCGAAGGGGGCTGAGCAGCCGGCCAAACCCGCTCCGCGTTCCTTCGCTCACCATTCCGGCCCGACCGGGGACTCGATGACGACTTGCTCCTCCTCACCTTCTTCCTTCCCGGGGGGTAGTTCGCGAACAGGTCGCCGCAAGGCATGCAGGTAATAAACTTCGAGCAATTCCGCTCCGCGGTAGAATCGGATCTCACGCGGTTCGCTGTCGATGGTGCAGGTATCGGCCTGGATGACCTTGGGCTCCTGGCCGATCTCATGGACGAAATATCGTTTCATGGTTTCATTGCTGTCTTTTTGCAAAGGTTGAGCATCGGTCGCTCGCCGGTTGAGTTTCCGTCGAGCGGCAGGATAGTCGCAGGTGAATTACCATACCGACCGTCATGTACCAGCTCGTCATTCTCGCCTCCCTCGGCCGTGTCCGCGCCTTGAAATTGCATTCCCGCGGGGACGACCCCGCGGATAAAGCCCATCTGGTCGAATTGGACCATCTCGGGAAGAGTTTTCACCAGCCTCCGCTTCACGACATCGTCACCGACCAGGCCGGACGCTTCCAGCAAGGCGCGTCCGTCGACCGGCGCGGCGGAATGTCCTACGGGGAGGAACACGAGCTGGCGGAGCATCTGGAGCACGAAGCCGTCAAGGCGGTCGCGGGCCAGATCGATGTCATCGTCCGGGCCGAGGCGTGCCCTCCCTGGCTGCTGCTGGCTCCCCGCCCGATCCTGGCGCGATTGGAAGCGGCCTTGTCCCGGGATGCCGCCGATTCGCTGGCGAAGTCCGTCGCGGCAGACCTCACGAACCTCCCGCTCTCCGAATTGGAGGGCCGCTTGCTCGCCGAGGCTTGAGATCGTGTTCATAGACCTGCGGGATAGGCCTCCGGCGCTTCGCCATGGTCCCACCCGGCGATACCTTCCAAGGGCAAGACCGGGCGGGTCCTGTCGATGTGGATCACCGCGTCGAACTCGTTCGCGAGCCGGGCCTTGAAGTAGTGGCTCTGCCGCTCGGTCTCCGGGCGGTAAACCACGCCGATCGCCCGTTGCAAGCGCTCGCGTCCCAACTCGCCGACTCCCGGGCCCTCGCCTCCGAGATCGATCCAGAACTCCGGAATCCCGACTTCATGGAAGAGCCGCTCGTAACTTCCCTCCATGCCGGGCAGGACCTTTTTCCTTTCACCGGGTAGATGCCACCCCGTTGCCGCAGTCACCTCTCCCTCATAAGTTGTGAAACCGATCAAGCGCGAATGGTCCCCATAAGCCTCGCGCACGAGTTGCCCCAGATTCAATTCCCCGTGGCGCATCCGCTCGGTTGCGCGCGCGTCGCCGACATGCGAATTGTGGGCCCATACGACCACCTTCGCCTGTCGTCCGGCGGTTTGGGACCGCGCGATGATCTCGACCAGCATCTCCATCATGTGCTGATCGCGCAGGTTCCACGAGGAAACGTCGGAGCGGAACATCTTGCGGTAGTAGAGCTCCGCATTGCGGACCAGCCGGGCGTTCTGGGCGGCAAAGAAGAACTCCTCCTCGGCCACCGCTCCATCCCTCCCGAGGTACTCCACCTCCTTTGC
>CAMLOZ010000014.1 GCA_946481625.1 uncultured Haloferula sp.
GGGCCGTCATCGAACCCGCGCAGACCAGCAGGTTCACATGGTCCGCCAGTGCGGCGGGATTCCCCGCCAGCAGCAGGGGCGCGCCGAAGTCGAGCGGGAAGTTCCATTCCCAGGCCGAGGTGAAGCCCTCGTGGAGGTACTTCCACATCAGGTTCGGGAAGGAGACGGACGAGAAGGTATCCACGATCTGGAAGCCGGGGCTGACCAAGCCGGCATTCCGGATCTCGCCGGGGGCCTGATAGACGGGCGTGTAGAAGTTGAAGACGCTCGGTGAATTCATCGGCTCCTGTTTGGCGAAGCCGTAGAAGTTCTCCTGCCAGTTCCACCACACGAAGTCCGGGTGCGCTTCGGCGAGCTTGAAGAGGCGGCCCAGATGCATCGTCCGGATCACCGGTTCGCGCACCTTGCCATAGCCGGGATCCAGCGGCTGCGAACGCGCTTCGGGGTCGAGGAGGATCGCCTTCACCACCGCCGCGAGGTTGCCGCGGGTGCCATTGCCGTCATCGACGAAGACATCGTGGACGCGCTTCACGTAAGCGGGCGAGGGATTGTCGGTGACGAGGAACTGGATGAGCTGGCGGCCGACGAAGGCGGGCGTGTTCGGGTGGCGGAAGATGGCATCCACCGCGTCCCGGATATCTTGCATGCCGTTGGCTTCCGTCTCCTCCCGTGCCGGCACGATGAAGCCGCCGGGAAGCGTCTTCGGACCGAAGTCATGGCGGTCCGGATACATCACCATCGGCAGGGTCAGATGGGTGTCATCCCAGCCGCCGCCGCCCCAGCCGTAGGGCGAGACGAAGTAGAGGCCGGTGAAGACGCGCGCCAGCTCGGTGATGTCGCCGTTGTCGTAGGTGGGGATCGGTTCGCCGTGGACATCCAGCTTGCGGCTGCCGTCGGGATTCAACTCCCAGAGCCCGATGCTGAAGAGCTGCATCAACTCGCGTGCGAAATTCTCGTCCGGGTAGCGCGGGATCGAAGGATCGGGCTTCTGGTTGCCCGCATGGCTGAGATACCAGCCCATCGCCGGGTGCAGCGCCACGTCGAGGAGGAGATCGCCGTAGTTGCCGAGCGCATTGCGGGTGAGCATGTCGTAGTAATTTGCCATGCCCTCCGGCTTTTCCTCCAGGTTCGCATCGCGCCGCGAGACCACGAGGATCTGCGAGAGGGCGAAGGCCACGCGCTGGCGGAGCTGGTCCGGCGCGCCGGTCGCATTGCGCGCGAAGGGCGTCGTGACGTTGTTGCCGAAGAGGAAGTTGTCCAGCGTGTTGAGGTTGTAGGTGGGATCGACCCGGGGCCCTGCCGCGTCCGCCTTGATCTGCTTGATGTAGGGCGTGAGGTAGGAAGGCGGCAGCGCGATCTGCTGGTCGATCCACGCGGAGTATCCCAGCGAGCGCACCTGCGCGATGTCCTCCGGCACCGGCCCGAAGGTCGCCTGCATGAGGAAGCGCGCGGCATTCACGGCGGAGGGCGTGCCCGGCGTGCTCGTGCCCGGACTTCCACCCGCGGGTGCGGAACCCTGCATCCGCTCCAGCAAGGCAACGGCATCGCCCGAAAGCTGCTGGCCGTTCGCGCGCGTGATGCTCTGTCCGCCCGATGTGGAAGATGCAGCCGATGTCCCCGTGACCTTCGCCTCCGTCCAGTCCTCGACACCGTCCCCGTCGCTGTCCAAGGGATTCGCGGTGGCGCGGTAGAAGCCTTCTCCGGGGTTCAAGGTATTGGCGGGGATCGTAAGATGCCGCATCCCTCCGGAGATCGTCGGAGCAGGCAGGCCGGGAACGGGCTGCCAGCTATCCAGCGCGATGCTCTTCTGAACCCCATGGGCCTTGAAGGGCAGGTCGGTCCAGGAAAGCTGCAAGTCCGGCCCCGCGAAGGCCGCCACCAGATCGAGGCGCGAGGAAGCATCGTCCGGATCGGTGCCGGCCTGGCTTTCCTCCAGATTGCTCATGCCGTCGCCGTCGTCATCCCCACCGGGCGCGCGGGGCACCCCGCCGGACCACAAGGTCCACGCGTCGGAAAGCCCGTCGCCGTCGAGGTCCGCGAGGTTTCCGGTGAAGTCGTATCCCGCCGGTTTGCTCGTGGCGGCCAGCGGATCGGAGCCGTGGCTCAACTCCACGCCGTCGCTCGCGCCATCGTTGTCGCTATCACTGTCGCGGGGATCGGTGCCGGCCAGGAACTCGCGGAGATTGGCTAGCCCGTCGCTGTCCGCATCCAGCGCGGCATCGGCATCGCTCGCCGGGTTGAAGGTGTGCAGCGTTTCCCAGGCATCCGGCATGCCATCGCTATCCGCGTCCGCCGTGCCGACAGGATTCGGGGTGATGAAGGCCTGCACGCCGGTCTCGATCATCACGTCGAAGGCACCCGCGATGCCTGCGGCATTCGTCCAGTTGGTGGTGCCGCTCATCAGCGAGGCATCGGCAGCGGTGGCATTCGCCCAGGTCTTCGTGGCCAGCGTGATCGGGCTGTCGGGATTGGTCAGATCCGCGAGGAGGAAAGTCAGCGTCCAGGAATTGCTGCCGTTTGCCGCGCGCACGGCGGTGAACTCCATCCGCAACGGCTTGGAATCGTCCCCTTGGCCGAAGCCGCTGAAGCCATAGGTCTTCGTGTAGTCGGTTGCTCCGTCCCAATCGCTGTCCCAGAAGCCGTCACCGCTTTGCCCGGCCACATGGAAGACCCCTTGGATGCAACGGAAGCGGTGGACCAGCTTGCCATTGATGTAGCGCAGGCCGATCGCAACCTCCTTGTCCCAGCCGCCCGCGTCGATCTGCGTCACCGCCTCGCACAGCATCGTCTCGTCTTGCGGGATTGCCCCGAGCATCGATTGGGAGTGGTTCCAGAGCAGCCGGACATTGTCGATCCGCCAGCGCCAGGTGCTCGTGCCCGCGTCCCATAGCGGCACCGAGGGCGGGAAGTTCGTCGCCGACATCGGGTTGGAGCCGTAGAGCCGCTCGACGGCATCCGGATAGTTGTCGTCGTCGCTGTCCGTGTCGTCCGGCAGGGAAGGGAAGGGTGCCCCGGCGACCTCGCTGCCATCGGTCAGCGTGTCGCCGTCGCTGTCGGGATCGAGGGGTGAGGTGACGGTCTCCGCTCCATCTAACAGCCCGTCCTTGTCCGTGTCGGGATCGTGGGGATCGCAGCCCGCGGCGAGCTCCGAGCTGTTCGCGAGGCCGTCGCCATCAGGATCCGCCGTGGCATCGGCCACCAGCGGGTTGAAGCGGAACTCCACCTCCGTGGCGTCCTTCATGCCGTCGCCATCGCTATCGGTCCCGCTATCGATGATCTGGATGCCATGGATGCCCACCGGTTCCAGGATTGGCGAGACGACGGTGACCGTCTGGCTGGCACCGCTGAGATTCCGGTAGCGCACGAAGTCCCCCCGCAGCCGCCCCGCTTCCGTGGTGGCGGTGATTTCCTTGAAGCCGAGGAAGGGCGGTGCCGAGGCGGCGCTGAAGTGGCGGCGCGTCGCGGCATTGCCGTTCAACTCGGTCTGTCCCGGGCGGGGATCGTCGGCATTGTCCGGATAGGTGTAGCCGACGTAAACCAGCAGGTCGTAGGTGGCATACGGAATGCCCGTGAGCGTCACGCTGGCGGGCGTCACCACACTGCCGTTGCTTTCGCTGCGGATCATGCCGGAGAAGAGCCGCTCGTTGCCGGGCCCCTTGTGGAGGCCCTCGCCGGCGTGGTGATAGCTCCAGGAGACCGCCGCGGTCGTCGTCTGGCCGCGATGGTTTTTCAGCCCGCTCATGTTCCCGGTGAGCGAGGTGCCGCTCGCGCGCCAGTGCGGCAGTCCGGGCGTCACGTTCCATTTCGGCAGGCGGAAATAGCCGGCGGCCTCGTGCGGCGGCAGCGCGGCGGACGCCAGCGATTCGGAGATGAATTGCAGGCCGATCGCGCCGGGAAAGTCGAAGGGCACCGAAGCCGCGGAATTCGGGTTGCTGCCCTGCTCGAGCTCAATGTTGTCCGTGTGACCGTCGGCATCGCTGTCGGCCAGCAACGGATTGGTCGAAGTCTCGTCGCCATCCGCGATGCCGTCGCCGTCGGTGTCGCGGAGCAGGCGGTTGGTCGTGGTCTCCGTGCCGTCGGGGATGCCGTCGTTGTCGCTGTCCGGATCGGTCGGGTTCGTGCCCGCCTGGAATTCCTGGAGCGTGCTCAACCCGTCTTCATCGGGATCGGTCGCCGCGTCACCGGCAACGGAATCGCTCAGGCTGTAGGTCTCCTCGAACCACCGCGGCATGCCGTCGCTATCCCCATCGGCGAGCCCGTCCGGATCGGCTTCCAACTTGAGGTAATCGAAGCCGATGTAACCCCCGCTCCCGCCCCCGGTGCGCTCGATCTGCAACACGTTCGCGCCCGCCACCGCATTCGCCGCGGAAGCGGCCACCGTGAAATCGAGGATCGTATCCCAGGTGATGTTGTTGCGCACGCCGACCGGTTGGCCGTTGAGGGTCACGGTGATGTCGTGCGTGGAGAAGCCGGGGATGCTTTGGCCGATCCATGCACCGCCGCCGCGCAGGTCGATCGTCACGCGCAGCCGCGAGGTCGCTGCCGCCTGCGCCGCGTCGAGCTGGAAGTGCACGCGGTTGCGCGGGTCGCCCTGGGTCACCGCGTGCTCGAAGTTCGCGAGGTTCTCCGCCGCCACCGTGCCCACCCCGGAGTAGGTTCCGGCGAGGTAGTAGTCGTCGTCCTTGACCGTCGCCGAGCCGGGCGGGTTGTTCGCGCTGAAGTTCTCCTGCGTGAAGGGCAGGAAATCGGCGTCGTCATCGCCCAGTTGCCAGACCGGATCGAAGGAGTCGGCAAGCCCGCGACCCGCGAGAGAAGCGAGGATCGGCAGCAGGACCAGGCGACGAATCGGGCAAGCGATCAACGGCGCGCGATCCTTCACATCCGGAATTTTTTTGCAATTCCGGGATTCGGGCTCTTCCGACCCGTGGATTTTTCCACTTATCTCAATCTCAAGCTGAAGGTATCGATCCGCTTCTCCTCGCCGTCCGCGCAGGAGACCAGGATCAGTTCGTCTCCCTCCACCCACCAGATGCCGCGCTGCTCGAAGCGGCGTCCGAGGCCGATCGCCTCGTTCTTGGCCATGGTGGCCGCCCAACCGGGTTCACGATGAACGAGATCCGGCGAGCACCCCGTGGCCCGGAAATAGGGGATCATTTGCAATTCCAAGGTCCGGCGGAGGGCTTCGTCCTCGCGCTTGTTGTCCTCATCCGGACGTTTCCGGTCCATCGGGTTCCACGCGGTGATGATCGCGAAGGACTCGGGCAGCTTGATCGGCCTGCCCTCCAAAAGAAACACGGTCGAGTGATAGGTTTCGGGGAAGTCCATGGCGGGATGCGGGGTTTCCCTGATCCATAGCGCAAAACTGCGGGAAATTCAACACGTCGTAGCCGTCGCTTGCCCCGAGAGTCGTGGCGGCCGTTAACAGAAACGGCCCGCCGTGATCCTGCGAGCCGTTTCCAGTTGGAATGGTCCGGGGTGTTTACCCTTGTGCGGCTGGAGCGGGAGCGGCCGGCTTCTTCACCGTCTGGATCCGCAGGTCGCGGAGCTGCTTCGCGTCCACTTCGGCGGGCGACTGGCTCATCAGGTCGCTGCCCTTGTTGTTCTTCGGGAAGGCGATCACCTCGCGGATCGATTGCTCGTTGCAGATCAGCATCACCAGGCGGTCGAGACCGAGGGCGAGGCCGCCGTGCGGCGGAGCGCCGAAGCGGAAAGCATCCAGGATGTGGCCGAATTCCTCCGCGGCGGTTTCCTCGGAGATGCCCAGCGCCTTGAACATCGCGGCCTGCAGCGGGGCTTCGTGGATCCGGATCGAGCCGCCGCCGAGTTCGTTGCCGTTCAGCACCACGTCGTAAGCTTGCGCGCGCAGGTCGGTGGAGAGTTCGCCTTTCATCAGCTTCTCCTCGTCCTCCTTGAGCGGGCGGGTGAAGGGATGGTGCACCGCTACATAGCGGCCGATTTCCTCGTCGAAGGCCAGCAGCGGGAATTCGGTCACCCAGAGGAAGTTCAGCTCCTCGTTCCCCTCGAGCAGGTTCTGGAACCCGGCGCAGGCCAACCGCACGCGGCCGAGGATGTCGCACACCTGTTCCCAAGGACCGGCGCCGAAGAGGATCAGGTCGCCGGTCTCGATGTTGAGCTTGGCCTTCATCGCTTCCAGTTCCTCGGGCTGGAGGAACTTGGTGATCGGCGAGCGCCAGGTATCGACGGTCTCGCCGCGGACCTGGATGTAGGCGAGACCCTTCGCGCCCGCCTGCGTGGCGATCTGCGTGAGCGCCTCGACCTGGCCGGTGGTGATGCCGGAGAAGCCCTTCGCGTTGATCGCCTTCACCGTGCCGCCGGATTGCAGCGCGCCGGAGAAAACCTTGAAGGTCGAGTTCGCGAAGACGTCGCCGAGGTCGGTGAGATGCATGTCGAAGCGGCGGTCCGGCTTGTCGGAGCCGTAGATGTCCATCGCCTCGCGCCAGGTCATGCGGTCGAAGCTCTTCGGGATGTCCGCGCCGCGGGCTTCCTTGAAGATCCGGCCGAGCAGGCCCTCCACCAGAGAGATGATGTCTTCCTGGCCGACGAAGGATGCCTCGATGTCGATCTGGGTGAACTCCGGCTGGCGGTCGGCGCGCAGGTCCTCGTCGCGGAAGCACTTGGCGACCTGGAAATACTTCTCCATCCCGCCGACCATCAGGAGCTGCTTGTACTGCTGCGGTGCTTGCGGCAGGGCGTAGAAGGAGCCGGGCTGCAAGCGCGAGGGCACCAGGAAATCGCGCGCGCCTTCCGGCGTGGACTTGGAAAGCACCGACGTTTCGATCTCGCAGAAGCCGAGTTCGTCGAGGTAATCGCGCGTGGACTTCGTGACGCGGTGGCGCGTGCGCAGGTTTTGCGACATCCGCGGGCGGCGGATGTCCAGATAGCGGTAGCGCATCCGCAGGTCCTCGTTGGAGAGCTCCTTGTCGAGCTGGAAGGGCAGCACGTCGGCCTTGTTCACGACCGTGAGTTGGGTCGCGACGATCTCGATCTCGCCGGTGCCGAGCTTTTCGTTGGCGGTGCCTTCGAGACGACTGGCCACCTTGCCGGTGACTTGCACCACGTCTTCGCCGCGGAGCTTGTGGCTGGCGGCGGCGGCCTCCGGGCTTTCCTCGGGGCGGAAGACGCACTGCGTCACGCCCTCGCGGTCGCGCAGGTCCACGAAGATCACGCCGCCCTGATCCCGGACGGTATTCACCCAGCCGATCAAAGTGGCGGTTTCACCGATGTGGGTGGAGCGGAGTTCGTTGCAATGGTGCGTGCGCATAAGGCTTGGGGCCGAGGTGAATGGACCGGGATTGAGGACCAGGATGGATAGGATGGATGGGATGGCGACTTTTCAACCGCAGATGAACGGGATGGACGCAGATGGAAGAGAAAGAAATGCCCTCAAAATTGAAGCGCTAAACCGGTTTTATCCGGCTGTTTATCCGCGTCCATCCCGTTCATCTGCGGTTGAATTTCCAATGAAGGTCGGGTGGCTCGGCACCAGTATGGGAGCTGGACCGCACCACTCTGCGGAACTGGAGTTTGGCGTGCTTGAAATCAAGAATCAGCCCTACCTGTAGGCCGGTTGCCTTGGGGTAGTTCAACATCCGCCCGACCTCATGATCGGTGATCCGTTCGATGGTCTTCGCGTCCACAATGACCGGGCCGGATACGATCAGGTCGGGAATGTATTCGCCAACGCGTTCATTCCGATAAGAGAGAGGGTAACTCGGCTGTTGGTTGGAGGGAATTGCGCGATGAGGAAATTCGACCGCTAGCGCGTTCTCATACGGCTTCTCATGAAAGCCATGGCCCATGTCATTCAAGACCGCAAAGGCGCAACCGATAATCGCTTCGGTCTCCTTGGCATATGGTCCATCTGCGGTCATCCCGTGTATCTGCGGTTGATTGCCTTTTATCAAGCCAGCAAGGGTCCGTCGGGTTCCTTGAGGCGCTCGGTGAGCCATTCGGCCAGGCCGAGGACATGGCAGCTTTCCTCCATCCGCGAGGAGAGGACCTTCAGCTTGAGTTCGGGAAGCTCGCTGCCGATCACGAGGGCGAAACGGGCGCCGCACTTCTCGGCGTTCTGGAACTGCTTGTTCACCTTCGGGGCAGTGAAGGGTAGATCGCAGGAGATCCCCGCGTTCCGCAACTCGCTCAGGATCTCCAGCGCTTCGGCCCGCTTGGAGTCGTCGGCCAGCACCAGATAGACGTCGCAGGCCGCCGCATTCCGATGCATCCGCGCCTGCATCAGCAGGTTGGTCTTGCCGGTCTCCTCGATCAGGTTGCGGATCACGTAGTCGCCCATCGCGAAGCCGGTCGCGGGCATCGCGACGGCACCGTCGGAAATCGTCTCGACCAGCGTGTCGTAGCGACCGCCGCCGGCGACCGCGCGCATCGACTTCTTCGCATCGAAGACTTCGAAGACCACTCCGGTATAGTACGCCAGTCCTCGTACAATCGAAAGGTCGAGCGAGAGGTAATCGCCGAGTCCGCGCGCAGTCAGTTCGGCACGGATGGTGTCGAAGGCCGCGGAGGCGTTCGCGGGATTCGCGATGAATCCGGTCACCTCATCGGTCGTCAGGCCCATCGCCGCGAGCTTCTGTTCCGTCGCTTCCGGCTTCTCGCGTTCCAGCTTGTCGATGATCTGGAGGAAGTCGGGGATCGCGTCCTCCGCCACCCCGCGCTGCGACGCGAAGTCGAGCCAAGCCTGCCGGTCGGACACCCGCACGACGAAGTCACCCGCCTCGAAGCCGAAGGCCAGCATCGTGTCGATCGCCAGCGCGATCAGCTCGGCATCGGCCTGTGGCCCTGCTTCGCCGAGGATATCGACGTTGAATTGGAAGAACTCCCGGCCACGACCCTTCTGCGGCTTTTCGTAGCGGAAGCACTGGCCGATCTCGAACCACTTCAGCGGCTTCGGGAAATCCCGCTGGTGCTGCGCGACCAAGCGCGCCAGCGAGGCGGTTACCTCCGGCCGCAGCGTCACGTCGCGCCCGCCCTGGTCCTCGAAACGGAAAAGCTGCGAGGACAGCTCGCCGCCCGATTTCTTCAGATACAATCCGGTGTCCTCCAGCAGCGGCGTCTCGTACTCGACGAAGCCGTAGCGGCGGGCGACCGAGCGCCAGGTCTCGAACAAATAGTTGCGTGCCGCGACATCCTTCGGGAGGAAATCGCGGAAACCGGGAAGTGCTTGGAAACGAGGCCCTGCCATGAGCGGGCGGCGAGGATGCACGGCGGGAGGCAAGTAGCAAGTAGCGAGTGGCGGGTAGCGGGGGAGCTTGCCCGGCGGAGCCGGCGACTTGCGCTGTTTCGGGGCCTTTTCTCCCTTGCTACCTGCTACTTGCTACTCGCTACTTCCCCCGTGCTCCGCACCCTCCGCGCCGTCGATTTCCGCTGCTTTTCCAGCCTCTCGCTGGAAATTCCCGCGGCCGGTGCCGTTTTCACCGGCGACAACGCGCAGGGGAAGACCTCGATCCTCGAGGCGGTCTGCGTGCTGGTCCGCCTGCATTCGCCCCGCACCCGCCGGATGCCCGCGCTGACCCGGATCGGGAGCCCCACCGGCTTCGGTATCGCCGGGGAGGCATGGGAAATGGAGCGCCGGGTCCGCTGGCAGGGCGGGCTGGAGCTATCGGTCGATGCCGAGCCCCGCGACGGCCCGGGGGCTTATCTCGCCGATGGCGGCTTGATCGTGTGGATGGGCAACGAGGACCTCGATCTTGTCCGCGGCTCGGCGGAAGGTCGCCGCCGCTACCTCGATTTCATCGGCTCGCAGATTGAGCCCGGCTACCGCAGCGCCCTGGCCCGCTACCGCCGTGCGCTGAAGGCGAAGAATCTCCTCCTCAAGGATCCCCGCCCGCGCGAGGAAGAGATCTTGTCCTATGAGGAAGTGATGATCGCGGAAGGAAGCATCCTTGTCGCTGCCCGGGCCCGTATCGCCAGTCTGCTTGGGCCCCGTGCCGCCACCGCGCAACGCGAGGTCAGCGGGCGCGATGAGGTTCTCGCGCTCGACTACCGCCCCGCCGGCGGCACCGATCTCCGCGCCGCGATGGAGCAAGCCCGCGAGCGCGAGCGCCGCCAGCGCCAGAGTTTCGTCGGCCCGCACCGGGACGACCTATTGCTTTCGATCAACGGTCTATCCGCCGCCGAGTTCGCCAGCGAGGGCCAGCAACGCACCCTCGCCCTCGCGCTCAAGCTGGCCCAAGGTGAAACGCTCGCGGGGGCCCGCGGCAGCCTGCCCGTCTACCTCATCGACGATGTCTTCGGCGAACTCGATCCCGGCCGCCGCAATGCCGTCCTGCACGCCCTGCCTGCCGCCGCGCAGAAATGGATCACCACCACCCACCTGGGCTGGCTCGATGAATCGCAGGGCCTCGGCGGCATGAACCGCTACACGGTGAGGGCGGGGGAGGCGATCCCGGCGTCAGGATGAATATCGAGACGCTCCGGGCGAACTGCTGCCTACTACCTTTACCGTAGTTCAGCGGAAGAGCCTGCGGCTTCAGGCCGGAAGTGCAATGCCACCCACACGGCATCCGCGGAGGTGGATTCCACCCGGTGTCTCGTCCTGGCGGGAATCACCACGTGGTCGCCCGCCTTCAGATCGATGAGCCGCTCGTCCTCGAAGCGCAGCGTCGCCTCGCCCTTGGCCAGCAATACCCATTCGTCCCGCTTTTGGTCATACCAGAATCCCTCGGGGCTCGCCGTCCCGCGCGAGACGATCTCCTCCAATTCAAAGTCCCGCCGGGCCAGCAAGGTGGCGAAGGTTTCTTCACCTGCCTTGCCCTTTGCGGCTTCTCCCAGAGTCCTCTTGTCGATCCCGTCCATGCAGTTGGGGACGGAATTCACTCGCCGTGCCGTTCCACCGGCGTCACGGAGACCGAGATCTCCTTCTCCCCGCGCTTCACGCGCAAGGCCGCGGGCACACCCGGCCGCAGGAAATAGAAGGCATTCACCGCATCCGCGTAATCGTTCAGCGGTCGCGCGCCCACCTCCATCAGCACGTCCCCCGCCTGAATCCCCGCTTTGGCCGAAGGGGAGCCCTCCTGAACCTTCGTCACCTGCGGTGTCGACGATTGCGGCAGAAGCTTCAAGCCGATCCAGCCGCGCGACACCTTCCCGTCGCCCTGCACGTCCTCCAGGACCCGCTTCACCACCTCCGCGGGAATCGCATAGCCAGCCTTCGGGGCGGTCGTCTGGTGTGCGATCGCCATCACCGCACCGCCGGCATCCAACAGGGGAGTCCCCGCCGGCGGTGCGGCTTCCCTGTATTCGACCTTCAGCAGTGAAAGCGGCAGCATCTTGCCGTTGATCTGCTTCACCCAACCCGTCGTCCGGCCGGTGCTTCCGGCCTGTGCCTTCAGTTCCGCCCCGGCTGAAGCTTGGGATTTCCCCAGCGCAAGCGCCCTGCCGGGCGGACCTTCGACCCGGAAGATGACCAGGCGCGAAACCGGATCTACAAACAATTCGGCGGGCAGCACCCGCCCGTCGGAGCGGAGCTTCCCTCCATCCGCCTGCACCCCCGAGAGGGCCACCGCGACGTAGTACCGTCCGTCTCCGATCGCGAAAGCGGCCGACTGCACCTCACCCGCCGGTCCGGGAAAAGTCGCCGCACAGGAGGACTCCGCGGCATCCGCAGCAGCGGAAATGCAAAAAACCGCGACCAGTGCCGGCAGGCACCGCCAAGGGAAGCAAGTCATCCGGAAGGTGAGCTTCAGAACTCCTGCTCGCCCGTGGTGCCCTGTGACGAAGGACGCAGGTCAAGCGCATCCAATTGCTCGATCACGGCAGGCTCCGCCGGTTGCACCTGGTACTTCGCCGGCACCACCGGCGCCTGCTGGACCTGAACCGGATCCGGAGAGAGGAGGAAGAGGGCCATCACCGTGGCGTATGCCAGACCGGCACCATAGGCCCACTTGGAAGCTCCGAGGTCGGTCGCCCATGCGGACAACCGGTGCCACCAACCGGCCGGACCCGCTTTCCGCGACTCCTCTTCACGCCGCCGTTGATGGAAATCCCGGAGGAAATCGTCGAGGAACCCTTCCTCAGGGCGCTCGTGGCGCTTGAGGGCAAGCAGGGTTCCAATCTCTTCAACAGTCGGCTTCACGGCGATTGATGGTTAATAAATCTAAAATTTCCGCGCTCTTTGCAAGGAGTTTTTTCAAAATCCTCACTCCCAGTAGTCCTGTAGCTTCGACTG
The DNA here is from genome assembly GCA_946481625.1 of uncultured Haloferula sp. The sequence continues at coordinate 12,203 of CAMLOZ010000014.1, forward strand.
GAGTTGCAGGTGGGCATAGTGCAGGCGGGACCGCACGGTTCCCTCGGAGACCTTCAGGATTCGCGCGATTTCCGCGTGCGGGATGCCTTGGATGTCGAACATCGTCACTACGGTTCTATGCGCTTCTGACAGGCTGAGCATCGCTTCGTTCAATCTTTTCTGAAGCTCGTGGAGTTTGCTCTGCTTCTCCGGATTGGCCATGTGGCTCGAGTCCACCAGCGCCGGATCCATCTGCACCGCGGAATCCATCTCGTTCAGGCTCATGCCACCTCCCCGGCGCTTGCGCTTCTTCAGGAAGTTCAGCGTCATGTTCACCGCGATCTGATAGATCCAGGTGTAGAAGCTCGAGTGGCCGCGGAACTTCGGCAGCGAATGATAGGCCTTCGCGAAGATGTCCTGGAGGAGATCGTAGGTGTCCTCCTTGTGGGAGGTCATGTTGTAAACAAGGCCGTACAGCTTTTCGCCGTACTTGAGGATCAGGGCGTCGAACGCGCGCGTGTCGCCGGTACGGGCGCGCGCGACGAGGTCTTCGTCCGGATCCGGCTGGAGGGGATCATCCGGCATCGTCGGGGGTGGTCGGGGGGGTAGGGGTGAACGGCGGCAAGGCTACACGGTTGTGAACAAGTGTAAAGAAAGGCGTTAGGGAGGGGGCAAATCACCGATCACCGTTCCCCGGGCGTTTCTCCGGCCCCCTCCGGGTGGCGGCACTTCGCTTGATGGTTGGAGGATTGGTGATTGATGATTTCCCTTCCTTGACGCCTCCCCCCGCCCCGGGCATCTCATTCGCCGTGATCCGAGCGTTCCTGCCCGCCGTAGTGATTTGCCTGGCCAGCCTGCCTGCCGTCGCGCAGGTGGCGGTGCCGCCCGAGGTGGAGCAATCCGCAGCATCCGCCGTGAACGAACTCGGCCAGCAGGTCGTGCTCGGGAACCATAAGGTCGCCATCGACCGGATGTACCCGGGTTGGAAAGACCGCTTGGCGGCTCAAGTCCCCGGCGGCATGAAGGCGCTTGAGAAAACCATGGCCGGCGTCGGCCAGCAGATGGCCGCCCAGGGGATCTCGATCATCGCCTTCCGCGTGGAGGGCAAGCCCACCGCCTTCGAAGTGGAGTCGGGCAAGGAGGAGGTCGTGGAGAACGGCCAGAAGGTCGAGAAGATGATCTTCAAGAAGTGGATGCTGCTGGTCCCCACCGTCACGGAGATCCGCATCATGCCTCCCGCCAAGCCGGGCGAGCCGGCGCCGAAGTCCTCCGTCTGGGTCAACCGCAGCTTCCAGGTGGCGATTTCCGACAAGGGCAAGAACGACTGGACCTTCATCGACGGCAGCAAGCTCCGCGTCTCCGAGCTGCGCCGCCTCTTCTTCAACCTCCCGGAAAACCTCGCCTTCCCGGAGATCAAAGCCGAAGAGAAGAAAGTCAAATGAGCAACGGAGCGGCGCGAAAGGCAACCATGGGCAAGAAAACGAAAAAGCTGCAGGAGGAAGCCGCTCTCTTCAAGAAGCTCAAGCAGCTCTGGCAACGCGGCCAGAGCGATCTCTGCGAGGTCCGCGGCTCGAAGATCCACGGCCGCGGCGTCTATGCCACGCAGGATATTCCGGCGGGCACCAAGATCATCGAGTACGTCGGCGAGGTCATCGACAAGGAGGAGAGCGAACGCCGTGCGTGGGCCCAGCACGCCCATTCGCAGGAAACCGGCGACGCCGCCGTTTACATCTTCACCCTCACCAGCAAGCACGACATCGACGGTGACGTGCCTTGGAACACCGCCCGCCTGATCAACCATTCCTGCGAGCCGAACTGCGAGGCATGGATCGATGGCCGCCGCATCTTCATCCATGCTCTGAGCGACATCAAGGAAGGCGAGGAACTCACCTTCGATTACGCCTTCGATGTCGATTGCTATGAGGACCACCCCTGCCTCTGCGGCAAGGCGGGCTGCGTCGGCTACATCGTCAGCCGCGACCAGTGGCCGCAGTTGAAGGAGAAGCTCGCGGAGAAGGCGGCCGGCAAGTAGACGGCTGCCTTTTATGGCAGGGGTTCCCGCGTCCAGAACACCAGTTCGTTCTCCACCTCTTCCGCCGAGTCCACCTGCTTCCAGGAAAACCTCGCGCATAGCTCGGGTCGCTTCACATACCCGCGCTTGGTCCAGAAGGCATCGTTCGACCGGTAGTCCTCCGGGCAAAGCGGATGCCCTGCTTCCCGCTTAACCGAGCAAAAGCAGGTCTTCGTGAAACCCAGCTCCCGCGCATGAGTCTCCCGTTCGTCGAAGAAGCGGTGCCCGATGCCCTTTCCCCGCCACGCCCGGTCGAGCACCGATTCCCCGCAGTAGAACCACTGGCCCGGCGGCATCCCGGCCTTCAGGAACGGCGCTTGGAAGGACTCGTCCGCTTCCGCCAGTGGCAATCCCGTCGAGACCCCCGCAACGGCCCCGTCGCAGATCGCCAGCACGAGAACGCTTCGCGGGCACTCGCCGTAGTGCCCCAGATACTCGCGCTCGGAATCCGCGTCCCCGTCGTAGAGGTAGGGGAATTCGCGGAACACCGTGATCCTCAGCCGCGCGGCGTCTTCCAAATAGTCCATCACGCCCGCTCCCGTCACCCGCCGGATCTCGATGCTCATGGCGGGAGCCTTCTGAAATCCACGCCCTGCATCAAGTCTTGGAGCTTCGTCTCCTCAAGCGATGCGGAATCAGGTGCCCGATGGACCTGCCGTTAGAGCGGTCCCGCTATTCGCCGGCAAGGTGCTTGAGGCATTCGCGGATCGCGGGAAGCAGAAGCGGCAGGCACTCCCCGATCGCCTTGGGATTCCCGGGCAGATTCACGATCAAGGTCCTGCCTCGCGTTCCCGCCGTGGAACGCGAGAGGATCGCCGTCGGGACCTTCGCGAAGCTCTGCACCCGCATGATCTCGCCGAAGCCCGGCAGCTCCCGTTCCAGCACCGCCCGGGTCGCCTCCGGTGTCACATCCCGCGGCGAGGGTCCCGTTCCTCCGGTGGTAAGTACCAGATCGCATCCCTCCTCGTCAGAAAGCTTTTTCAGCAGCGATTCGATCTCCGCCCGCTCGTCGGGCATCACGATCCGCAGCCACTCGATCGCTCCCGCCTCCGCCTCGCCGAAGACCCGCTCGATCTCCGGTCCGCTGCGATCCTCATAGACCCCGGCGCTTGCCCGGTCGCTCAGCGTCAGCCGCGCCACCTTCATTCCTTGATCTTCCCGGTCACGCGGATCGCCCCGATGACCATCTGTTTGTCCACCGCCTTGCACATGTCGTAGATCGTGAGGGCGGCGACGGACACCGCCGTCAGCGCTTCCATCTCGACGCCGGTCTTCGCCGAGGTGTTCGCCGCGGCCCGGATCGCCACTCCCGCGTCGGTCACCTCGAAATCCACGTCCACCGAATCCAGCGGCAGGCTATGGCAAAGCGGGATCAACCCGTCGGTCCGCTTCGCCGCTTGGATCGCCGCGATCCGTGCCACGGTGAGGACGTCACCCTTCGGCAGCGCTTTCTCCCGCAACGCCTGCACCGTGGCCGGCGCGCATTCCACGAAACCCTCTGCCACGGCGCGCCGCCGCTGCACGGGCTTCGCCCCCGTATCGACCATGCGCGCCGTGCCTTCGGCATCCAGATGCGAGAATTCCGCCATGTTCCTTGTTCGGTTAGAGCGCCCCCAGCAGCAGCGTCTTGG
>CAMLOZ010000015.1 GCA_946481625.1 uncultured Haloferula sp.
ATGACCCAGTCCGCATCAAAACCACTGTCCGACCGCGTCACCTTCTCCCGCATCACGAAGGCCGACTTCGACGAACTGGTCGCTCTCCGCATCGCCGCGATGCGGGAGAGCTTGGAGCGCATCGGCCGCTTCGATCCCGAGCGGGCCCGCGAGCGCTTGCGGAGGTCGTTCCATCCCGAGCACAGTGAATTCGTGGTCCTCGATGGGCAACGCATCGGCTTCTATACCTTCCGTCCCGCTGAAGAGGGCTTCCATTTGGATCACCTCTACATCCATCCCGACCACCAATCCCGCGGGGTTGGCTCTCACGTCATCCTCCGGCTCCTTTCCCGGTCCGATTCCCTGGGGATGACGGTGTGTCTGGGCGCGTTGCGGGACAGTCCTTCGAATCGCTTCTACCAGCGTCACGGCTTCGTTCAGACCGCCGAGGACGCCTGGGATATCCACTACCAGCGGCCAGCCAGCTCCTAAAAACCCCCGACCCGGCCGCTAGCCCCGGACTTCGTCCCTCACCCGCACCAGCAAGGCATTGACCTCGTCCCTGTCCGGCTGATCGGGAAGCGCCGACTCCTCGAACGCTTCCTGCACCTCCACGAGCTGCCGTTCGGCCCGGGACACGAGGTCTTCATACTCGAATTCCCCCGCCCGCACCCGGAGCAGGAAATCCCGGTTCGGCCGCCGCACCCGCAGCACCCCTTCCCGCGCGATCTCCCCGGCCATGTCCAGCAGCCGCAGCGTGTGCATCAGGTTCTTCGAATCGTAGCCGCGGCCGTGCTGCGCGTTTGTCGCGTAGCGCTCCGGATTTCGCTGGCCGACCCACTCCCAGTATTCGCGGTGCGCCTTGCAGTGCGCTTGGAACGCATCCTGGTTGAAGTGCATCCACGCCACCGGCACGGCTTCCTTCGTCACGCTGCTGAAGATCAGCGCGTCCGGATCCTTCGGCGAAACCAGGCCGCGCGATTCGCTACGGGGATCATCGTAGATCGCGTACATTCCCGCCGCATGCTGCACCGCCGTCAGGCTGCACCGCTTCGGATCGATCCCCCGCGCGCCCAACCATTCCAAGACCGGCACGCTCCCTTGCCCTTCCGGCACGTGGCAGAAATCCAGCATCGCCCGGCGTTGCTCGGGCTGGGGATTCACGATCTTCTTGTTCAGCCCGCGCGCCTTGCGGATCTGCCCCATGGCGTATTCGCCGAAGGTCCTCGCGCACAGCTTGGAAAGGAACACCCCGGGGCGCAGCAGGTCGAACGCCGGATGCCGATGCCGGATGCAGTCCCCGGACATCGCCAGCAGTTCCAGCGCGTTCGGATTGTTCCGCAGCAGGAGCGCCACGAAGTGCCCCAATTCGTAATACACCTCGTCCCCGCGCTCGTCGGACACCTGCTCGATCTCTTCCAGCCCCAGCAGGAATTCCGGCGGTGCCGCGAAGACCCCGCGACGGTCTTCATCCGAGTGCTCGAGATTCGTTCCATAGGCCCGGCTTCCTGCCACGGCATCCAACAGGAGCAGATCGGGCTTCCTCACCCTCTCCAAGGTGAAATCGGAAGCCCGGGGAATCTGCCGCAAGCGGCGGATCTCGTCCCGGGACAGGCGGTCCAGCGCGGCTCCGTCACCACTTCCTTCCGGCAAATCGATCCGCTCCTCCAGCGCTTGCTTGAGAAAGACGTCGAGCACGTCGATCCGCTCCATCCGCGCGCTCTCCGCGGTGCGTGCCTTGTGCGCCAGCAGCTCCGGAACCAAGGACTGCACCCCCGGCGGGGCGGAGGGAACGAGATCGTCGAAAGGCACCGGGGGAATCCCCTTCCCCGCGGAGATCCAGCGGGCGCACAGCACGGATCGAAGGGCATACAGGTAGTCCTTCGCCCGCACCTTCTCCGCCTGCAGCTTCCCCAGCACCATCTGTCGGGCCAGGCCGATGTAGTGTTCGCGCGAGGACCGGGGCGAAAATACGGCCCGCGCCGTACTTTGCCAGCGTTCCCGGAATCCCGGCTCGCAGCGGTAAACCACCGGCGAATGTAGCCACTCCACCAGCGCCCCGTTCGACTTCCCGAGCAAGCGCGCCGCCTTTCGCACGTCCCAACCGCCGGCATCCAGTTCGTTCTCCAACGGAAGCTCGATCGTGTCCGCCTTGTCCCACACCGACACGTAGTCGTTTTCGGGGCGAACGAACAGGAAGCGGATGTCATAGTCGCTGTCCGGCGAGGCGAATCCCCATGCCCGGCTCCCCGACTCGCAGGCATACACGATCCTCACACCGTACCGCGCCTCGATTCTCGTCAACAACTCGCCGATCTCCCCGTTCATCCGGGCGCACGCTGCCCGGATCGAAAGCCGGACGCAAACGCCAAACCTCTCCAACTCACTCCCGGCGCAGCCGCACTTCGATTGATGATTGGAAGATTTGTGATTGGTGCTTGTAAAAAAATACCACGGCCGGTTCAGGGTTAAACCCAAGAAACCCCTCACCGGCCGTGGCGAGCCGCGATGGACAGACAGTCAAACCCAAGAAAACCGCCTATCCACCGCGGACCATCCGCTAACCAAGGAAAGCTCTCATTGTGCCAATGCAGCGGGCATTTTATCGAAAATGAATTCGTCCGGGATCATGCCCACGTGATCCACAACAATGTCCGGCTGATAGGCGAACTTCTTCAGGTCCTGCCGACGCGTCCCGCCGCTCAGTACCAGCACGCTGCGGTAGCCCATCTGTACTGCCCCGAGGATGTCCGTCTCCATGGTGTCACCCACCATGATCACTTCATCCGTGCGCAGGCCCATCTCCTTCCGCGCCACCCTCATCATGATCGGGCTCGGCTTGCCAACGGAGAACGCCTGCACGCCGGTGGCCCTTTCGATCATCGCGACGATCGCACCGCATCCCGGCCGGATGCCTTGGTCGGTCGGGCAATTCGGGTCGATGTTCGTTGCGATCAGCCGCGCGCCTTTCTCGACGAGGCGCACGCCGCGCTCGATCATCTCGAAGGTGAGCGTGCGGCCTTCGCCGACGACCACGAAATCGGCATCGTCATCTACCACGGTCAGGCCGTTGCGGTGCAGCGCCGCGGCCAAACCGTGTTCGCCGATGACGTAGGCGGTGCCATCCGGCTTCTGGGAAGCGAGGAAGCGCGCCGTCGCCATCGCACAGGTGAAGACTTCGTTCTCGCTCGCCTCGATGCCGAGACGGCGGAGCTTCAATGCCACATCGCGGCGTGCCCGCTGCGAGTTGTTCGTCAGGAAACGGAACGGAATCCCGTGATTCCGTAACCGGGTGATGAAGTCGGACGCACCGGGCACCAACCGGGAACCCCGGTAGATGACCCCGTCCATATCGAGTAAGAATCCAACACGTGCCATGCCCCCGGACCTAGCGGCTGGCATGCCACCGCCACCGGGGGACCGCGGCAGCGGCTGAGACGGTCTCATGCCGCCGCCGAATTCCTGTGATCGGATTGAATGTTACGATACATTAGCGAATCGATCCTGCGATTTCGCACCGGACGACTAAACGCAGCGGCCATTCGTGCGGTTACTCCGCTCGTCAGATGGTCCGCACCGTCGTCCGTGCGACCGAGCCGGGCTCCGGCTCGTCCGCCTACCGTAGGCGCGCTTGTAAAAGCGCGGGAGCAGTTCCGCGGGCAGTCCCACCCGAGGAGTTCAGAGAACGGCAACGCCGTCCCCCGATATAGCCGGGTAAACCCGGGAAAATAACCAACCTCGAAGAGATTGCCCAGGTTCCCGGATGCCCGCGAATTCCTCCCATCTATTTGAAAGGATGCTCCTTTAGAAGCTCCTCGGCTTTCAAAGGCGGCACCTTGTCTTTGATCGACTCTCGCACCTTCGCCACCGTCTCCGGCTTCACTGCGGGTGCTTGATTACCGAAACTGTTCCGTACGTAGGTCAGCACGCCGGCAACCTCGCGATCGTTGAGGATCAGGCCCAGCGGTGTCATCGGTGGCACGCTCGGATTGTCCCCGTACTTCTGCCCCTTCACCGTGATCGGTCCCGTCAGGCCCAGCAAGGTGAGCTTGATCAGGCGCTCCTCGTCACCGGCAACCCATTCGCTGCCATCCAGCGGCGGATAGATTCCGGCCTGCCCCTTTCCGTCCGGCTGGTGGCAGGTGAAGCAATGGGCGTCGCGGCCGTACACCTCCTTGCCAAGCCGCCAGAGCTCCAACTCCGCTGGAGGAAGCTTCGGCTCGGGGGCTTCCTTTGGAGCCTCCTCCGCTTCCAGCTTGAGCTTGCCCGCAAGATAGTCCGCCGCGCGCTGGTTGTTGGAGAGATCGAGCTTTCCTTCCTTCTTCAGCAGCTCGATGTCATCCTTCAACGTGAGGAAGGCTGTCTTGATCGCTTCCGGCATCCACTTGTCGATCGGATGCTTCAACACCTCCAGCGCGATCCGTGCGCCATCCGCGTTGTCCATCCATGACGCGGCCGCAAGCGCTTCCAGCCGCACCTGCGGATGCCCGTCGTTCGCCGCCTTCATCAGAAGGGCCGCATGATCCGGGACCTTCCGCCACGAATGGCGCAGCACTTCCACCGCCGCTGCCCGTGCCTGGTGAGCCTTCGCGTTCAAGCATTGGTCCAACAGATCATGATCGATCCGGTTCTGCGCCCAGGTCGCCCACATCGCCTCGGCGACATGGTGTTCGTAGCGCGGGTCCGCCTTGTCCAGGGTGGCTACCCAAGCCTTCGCGGCCGGCACGACGATCTCCGGCTTGTGCCCGCGCAATTCGCGGCGCACGCGGTAGCGGGTGCGGTACTCCGGCTCCTTAAGCAGGGAGAAAAGCTGCGGGATCTCCGCTCCGGAAATGCTCGCGGGCTTCACGGTCGGCCGCGACTTGTGGGTGATCCGGTAGATGCGCCCGTGTGTCTTGCCGCGGTTCGGATCGCGTGCCGAGTGCTGCATGTGTCCGATCAGCGCGTTGTGCCAGTCCGTGAGGTACAGCGAGCCGTCCGGGGCGAATTCCAGATCCGCCGGGCGGAAATTGGGGTCGGAGGAAGTCACCAGGTCGCCGATGTGCTTGCCGGAGAACCCCCCGCCGTCTTGCCAGATTTCGTGGATGCTCGTGCCAAGGAACCCGATCGAGTTGTTCGTCATGAACCCGCCCTGCAATTCGTCCGGGAAGTGTCGCGATGAGATGAACTCGGCACCCGCCGTCGGACGCGCCCGCTTCGGCGCGAACTCCGCGATCTTACCCGTCTCGTGGCTGAAGGGTGCCTTGATCGAAATCGGCAACGCCCACCAGTTGTTGCCGCCGGAGGCATCGGCGATGAAGCATTGCTGCCAGTCGTCGAAGGCGATGCCCCACGGGTTGTTGAAGTAGGTCTGCACGTAGCGCTCCAAGCGCCATGATTTCGGATCGAAGCGCCAGATGCCGCCCCCCGTGCAGCGCCGCGGACCGTAGGGCGTCTCGACCTGTGAATGCAGAAACACGCCCTCGCCCATGTAGATCGCCCCGGCGGAGTCCGACGAGAAGGCGTGGATCGCGTGGTGCGTGTCGTGCGGGTCGAAGCCGTGCAGCAGATACTCTCGGCGGTCCGCCTTGTCGTCGCCATCCGAATCCCGCAGCAGCATCAGGTTCGGCTCCTGGGAGACATACACACCCTCCGGTGCCAGCTCGATGCCGATCGGCAGGTGCAGTTTGTCCGCGAAGACCGTCTGCTTGTCCGCCCGGTGGTCGCCGTCGGTGTCTTCAAGGATCAGGATCTTGTCATCCGGCATCGGATCGCCCGGCCGGTAGTGTGGATACGAAGGCATCGTGCAGACCCACAGCCGGCCTTTGTTGTCGAAGGTCATCTGCATCGGGTTCGCGATGTCCGGGAAGTCTTCTTCGGAAGCGAAGAGCCCGATCTCAAAGCCGTCCATCAGCTTGAAGGATTTCAAAGCCTCCTTCTCGCGCAGGTACTTGATCGGATTGTTGAAGTTGGTCGTGACCGGATCGAGCTTCCGCGTCTTCGCATCCTCCTCCTCAAGCTTCGGGGGTTCGTTCTTGAGTATGCGCCAGATCGCGAGGTCCCGATTCACGGTCATCTCGCGGATCTTCTCGATCTCCTGGGGATAATTGAAGTCTCCGTAGGGCTTCCAGCGCCGCCCGTAGGCATGGACCCCGTTGAGCATCCGGTGGTCGTTGTGCCAGAACCACGACTTCTCGATCACCATCTGCCGGACCCGGTCGGGGTTCGTGGCCAAGGTCATTTGCTCCTGCTGGTAGAGCGCGTTGGCCAGCACCGTCGAGATCCGCCGGTCGCCCAGGTCGTTGAGCGAGAATCCGTTGATCGTCAGAGGCTCCTTGATCTCGTCGTAGAGCTTCTTGCTCGGCTCCATGAGGTCGATGAAGCCCGCTCCACGCGCCGCCGCCACCTGCTTGATGACCTCGGAGTACATCGCGAGGTTCTCGTTCTCCTTCTTCCCGTCCGGCAGGTCGTAGTACTGCGTCAGGTCTTCGAAGCTGATCGGTGAAACCAGCACCAGCCGCGGCGCGCTGCGGCCATTGTACTTTTGCGCCAGCGTGTGCGTGACAAAGGCATCCAGTTCGGCGCGGAACTTCGTCACTCCTCCGGGACCGTCGAAGGACTCGTTGAAGCCGAAGAAGGCCAGGATCGTGTCCGCCTTGCACACCGTCAGCCATTCGTCCTCGGACGGATAGTGGCCCTCGCCCTTGTGCTTCGCCAGTTCGGGCCGGAACTTCTCCGCTCCCTCGAAGGCCCACGGTGTTTTCCGCCCGGCCCGCGGCCGGTAGGCCGGCGTGTCACCGGGGAAGCACATGTTGCGGATCGTCAACCGGTGCTCGGGATAGCGCAGGTGCAGCTCGGTCTCGAAATTCCCGAAGTACTGCATCCTCTCGCCCAGACCGTTGCCGATCATCACGATGTGCTCGTCCTTCACCGGGGCTTGGAAAACCGGGCCCGCCTGGAGCAGCAACGGGGCGGAAACCAGCGCGAAAAGTAGGGATCGGATCTTCATGCCAATGGAGTTGCCGGGCACGCTCATACCAACAAATCCGCGGATTTCTGTCCTTTTGTCCGATTTTGTTGGTTTCATTTTGTCACCGTGGTGCCCCGGGCACGCTTGCAAGGTTTCCCCACCGCCCGCAATCTGCAATCATGAGATTCATCCGATTCGTCATCGCCATCTTCTCCCTGTCGGCGGCTCCGTCCTTCGCCGGCGAGTGGCAGGATCTTTTCAACGGCCGCGATCTCGAAGGCTGGGAAGCCCAGTCGAAGGCCGACTGGCGCGTCGAAGGCGGAGCCATCGTCGTCGAAAGAGGCAAGGACGGCCTCCTCACCACCCGCGGCACCTACCGCGACTTCGAGCTCGAGATCGACATCCGCTCCGGCGACGACACCGAAAGCGGCGTCCTCCTCGCCTCCCCGAAGGAGGTCGCCGATCCCGGCAGCGAGTGCTATGAAGTCAACATCGCCCCCACCTCCAACGCCTACCCGACCGGAAGCTTGGCCGGCAGAATGCGTTCCACCGATCCAAGCGACTCCCCCGACTGGCGCCGACTCCGCGTGAAAGTCGAGGCCGGCAAGATCGAAGTCTGGCTCGAAGGCAAAAAGGTCATCGACTATAAGGACCGCCGTCCTCTCGGATCGGGTCATATCGCTTTACAGTTCAAGCGCGGCCGCGCCGAGTTCCGCAACATCCGCATCAAGAAACTCGACCTCCCGTGAAGCCCGGCCCCGAGCTCAAAGCTGCCGCCGCCGAGGTCCGGGCCATTTACCGCGAATGGGAGCAGCGCCCCATCGAGCGGACTTGTACCGGCCGCGGCGACTGCTGCCGCTTCCGCCTCACCGGTTGCACGCCCTTCCTCACCAAGGGCGAGGCCTTGGTCGCCGCGATCGCCTGGCGGGCCGCCGGGCGCACCACCGTGCCCGAGTCCCCGGACGGTGCCTGCCCCTTTCTCAAGGGCGGGCGCTGCCAGATTTACGAAGGCCGCCCTTTCGGCTGCCGCACCCACTTCTGCGATGCCGCCGGCGGCCCCGCCACCCGGAAGGAAGTGCGGGACCTGATCCAGCGTCTCGAAGAAATCGACACCCGCTTGGGCGGCAAGGGCGGAGTGAATCTCCCCGCCGCGGTTGCCGCGGCCATGACCCCGGAAAAGCGGCGCTGAGAGACCTCCCATCCAGGCAAAGAATTGCCGCCGGGGTCCCACCCCCGGCGGCTAAAACCGTCAACCCCTACGCCCGTTGCCGGGCCTCGGAAGCTGACAATATGCTGTTCACCCTTACATGAAAACACACGCAAAGCGCGGTCTTCATGAAGTGAGACCCGCAGCGGCACCGGATGTTCAAAGATTCCGAAACTTTTTTCGCGGAGTCTCCCGGAGCTACTTCCGCCGGTAGATTTCGCTATCCGCCACCTGACGGCGAATCGCCCGCAGGACCGGCTTGGTCCCCTCGTCGTAGCGGAGGGGCTGAACGTAGGCGTCAACGTCCCAGCGCTCCGCGATTCGGGAGAGCACCTGCTGTTGCATCCGTTCCGAAACAGGCTTGAAGGCCGGCCAGCGGGCCTCCACCACCAGCACCAAATGCCGCCAAGAGGGAAAGTACTTCACCTCCTTTGCCCCTAACCAGACACGCCTCACTGCAGGATCCCCCGCGAGGATCTCCCGCAACAGCTCCAATTCAGTCCCCCCCAAATCATGGGGCAGGAAGGAATCGCCATGGTTCACCTGGCCGCGTTCGATCAGGGCGGAGCGCATTTCACGCTCATGGCGTTCGGCCCGCTGCGCGAGCAAGGTCGCCTCCGCCGGATCACCGAAGCGGGAATGATAGCGCGCCAAAGTCTCGTAGGCCCGAGCCGCAATGGTCGGGTCCGAGGCGGCCCTCTCCAGAAAAGCGGTCGAGCCTGCGTGGCCCTTCTCAGCCAAATGGCACCCGCGGAGAAACAAGGCTCCGGAGTGGTCGGGGCGGCACTCCAGAAGAGAGAGCACCTCCGGTTGGATCTTTTCCAACCCGTCGAGACGCGACAGGGCGGCGATCCGCTTCCATGCTTCCTGAACACTCCGGTGATCGGCTGCGGCATCGCTTCTTCCGCGGCCGGCTTTCCGCGCGGCCAAGGCGGCAGCGAGCCACACGGAACTGAAACGGGCACGGACTCCGTCAACAAACGAATCGTCCAACAAGTCCTCCGCGGCACCCGGGGATGGGACCAAGGAACCGGCGGGCACCTTGGAATGGCCCAGGCGGGTGAGTCTCTCGGCAAGTCCGGGATGCAGGCCGGTCGCGTCGGTCGGTCGAGCGAAGGCTTGCGCCTCCCAGCGCTCTTCGGTCGCCGGATCGGGAACGGTACGGATCAGCGCGGACACCCGCTCCATCACATCCGGCGGCAGTTCGGCGCTATCGGGAATCGCAGCCTCGAGCGGCTGCCATAATTGTTCGTCCAAGCGCAGCCTTTGGATGGCGAGCCGCCGCAATCCCGACGCCAACGCCTCCGGGGAGACGGTCTCGGCCGAGATCCGGTCGGCCTCCAGCTGGTTGTACCGGGAGAGGAGAAAGGCTCTGGAATTGAAACGCGGCCAGAACCAGTGGAAGAACCTGGAGAGAAGGGGGCGGAACGGACTGGTGGACATGTGGCCCACGATCTTCTCCACCGTGATGCGGGTCCGGTGAAGCCACGCGCGGATCCTGCCGTCGGGGCCCGTCACATGTGCTGCCTCGTGGGCCAGGAGAGCCTGGAATTCCTCCACCGTGAGTGCCTCCATGAGCGGGAGGCCGATCACGAGATAGGTACGGTACCATCCGAACACTCCGAGGCGGGGATTCTGGACGGCGGAAATATCCAACCCGGCATCGAGAAGGACCTGATGAAACCGGACGCAGCCTGTAGCGGCCACGGTATCCCGGATCAGGCGGTGCAGACGGGGGTGGCGGTCCTCGTCCACCACGACTCCTTCGGGGGGGGCGAAGCGGACCCAGAGGCAGCCGAGAATCAGGACGGAAGCAAGCGAGCCGGCGAGAGCCACGGCACCGGCAATTAGGGTGCCGGCCGGGCCTTGGAACCTTAGTGCGATATAAAGCCCGGCGATGAAAACAAGGGCGCAGGCCGAGAGGGCGGCGAAGATAACGATATATCCCAAGATCACCCAAATCAGGGTCTCCCTCAATAGGCCCCGGGGCTGGGCACTCCAGGAGTGATCCAGTTCTGCTACAAGGGAATGGAAAGTCTCGCGGGTCATCCGCAGGGGGGGGCCAATGTGCGGGCGGTGGTTAAGCTAACCGGGCGAATAACACAACCTTAAAAACGTATCATTCGTTAATAGGCAAGGCATCATGAAATCCATTTCAACCCAGCGCAATATTCAGAGAATCAATTGCATACAGCCCCGACCCGATTCAGACCAAATCGCCGGAATGCGGGAGAAAAATGACATGACATCGGTTGCGAAAGAGAAACGTTTCCCATAGATCAAAAGTCACAACATCGCCGCAAAATCGGACACCACCCTGTCGGCCCGATTCTTGCAGGCTGCACGACGAGCCTCATGCACGCTGCATTCGGAGGGTGCGAGGGGATGAGGACCTATCCTTGTAAATGATTTATAATCAATAAATTACATCATCATGTCAGGCCGGGCACGGGCTCTGCGGATGAAACTCCGCCAAGACGCATTCCCATGAAAACAAAACCGACCGTATTGATGCTGATCGCCGCGGGAGCCGGGGCTCTCCTCACCAGTTGTGTGGACTACTATGGCTCGACCGCCGTGGTGGAACCCGCCTACCGCCCGGGCTATGTGGTGCACACCCTGCCTTCCGGGTACCGGGCCGAGGTGATCGGCGGCACCCGCTATTACTACCACAACAATGTGTATTATCGTCCCCAGGGCCGGAGCTACGTCGTGGTGGAATCGCCTCACATGCGCCACCACGACCATTGGGACCACCGCCGGCCCGGGCGGGATCGCCATGTCACGGTGATCCGCGAGCTTCCCAGCGGCTACACGGTGGTGAATCACCGCGGGCAACGCTACTACCGCGCGGGCAACCGCTACTACCAGTCGAGCGCGGGCGGCTACATCATCGTGGACAGCCCGTTCTGAGTCCCTCCTCGGAAATACTGCCAGCCCGTCCGTGCCTGCGGACGGGCCTTTTTGTTTGTCAGGCAGACCCGGTTCACAGGGCAAGATTTTCGCAAGACGGGAAGGCGGAGGGGCGGTAACGAAGAAGCATGCTCCTGCGCCTGATGACCCTCGGTTCCTTGATCCTGACGCTCCGGGCGAATCCGGTGATGGACGGCGCGGATCCGCATGCACTGGTCGTCGGGAAGGACTACTGGCTCTACCCGACGGAGGCGCGTAGCCGGAGGCCGGTCTTCGCGGCGTACCGGTCGAGCGATCTGCGGAATTGGAAACGAGAGGGGACGATCCTGGATCTGGACAAGGTGCCGTGGGTGAAGGCGGATGGAGCGCCGTGGCACGGAGCATGGGCACCGGCGATGGCGGTGAAGGGAGGAAAGTTCTACTTCTACTATTCGGTGGGGCCGCAGAATCCGACGCCGAGCCGGATCGGGGTGGCCGTGGGAAATTCGCCGACGGGGCCCTTTGTGGATAGCGGGAAGGCGTTGCTGACGGGGGGAAACGGCTTCGAGGCGATCGATCCGATGGTGTTCGTGGATCCGGCGGATGGCAGGGCGTGGTTCTATGCCGGCGGGAGCGCGGGTGCGAAGCTGCGGGTCTTCGAACTGGGGGAGGACATGGTGTCCCTCAAGCGGGAGGTGGAAGTGGCGCAGCCGGAGAAATTCACGGAGGGGGCCTTCATGCACCGGCGGGAGAAGACCTACTACCTCTCCTACAGCCACGGGAAGTGGAACGACGCGACCTACTCGGTACACTACGCGACCGGCTCTTCCCCGGCGGGGCCGTGGCAGTACCGCGGATGCATTCTGGAGAGCGATGCGAAGCACCAGGGACCGGGGCATCATTCGTTCGTCGAAAACCCGTCCACGAAGGAGTGGTTCATCGTGTATCACCGCTGGGAGACGGCGAAGAAGGAGGGGCCGTTCCGCGGGGGACGGAAGATCGCGGTGGAGAAGGTGGAGTACGACGGGAAGGGGTTGATCAAGCCGATCCGAATGACGGACGGGAAGTCGCCGGTGTCTCCGGTGAGGAGGTAAGGGAGGGCGAAGGGAGAATCGGGCGGCGCTGCGATCCCTCCGGGATCAAAGAGGACTGGCGGTTAGAGAAAGCAGGATGCGGAGGGGAATGCCAACCACCCCCGGCCGCGCGTCTCGGAGAGACGTCCCTGCCTTTTGCGAGGCAGGAACGTTAGAAGGGGCGCGGGACACCCCTCCTTGATTCAGGCGGTGGCGGCGGGCCGTTCGCGGAGGCGTTCGTAGACGGGGCATTCCGCGGCAACCTGGCGGACTTCGGTGACCATGCCGTGCTTGAGGAGGGGCGAACTGCGGGCAATCGCGACGGCCTCGTCCATGGTATCGACCCTGATGATGAGATAGCCGGCGACGGCTTCCTTGGCCTCGACGAAGGGGCCGTCGGTGACGGAAACCTCGCCATTCCGGATGGTGACGGACTTGCCGCCTTCATGGAGCGGGGTGCCGCCAACCACGATGCCGCGGCTGGCGATACCGTCGAACCAGCGGGTGATCTCGTCCATGACCTGCGTGATCTGCTCCGGGGTCATGTCCATGTCCCAGGGGCCATGGCGGAACAGGAACATGTATTGGGCGGGATCGGCGTGCGGATTTTCGGATGAACCGACGGGGTGATGGTTTTTGATCGGCATGATTCCGGAGGATGGGAATGAAGGGAGACGGGTTACTTGGAGGCTTCGGCGGCGGACTTGATTCCGGCGAGGCCCTTCTCGAAATCGCCGCCGACCATCTTGTCCATGTCCATGAAGAGGCCGAAGGCCTTGCCCAGGAAGTTGTTCTTCCCGGTCATCGTCCAGGTGACGGCGGTACCGGTACCCTCGGGCTTGAAGGTGAAATCAACATCGTTGTCCGCCTTGAAGGGCTTGACGAAGATCAGGTCGATCATCACCCGTTCGGCGGGCTGGCTTTCGACGATGGTCATGTTGCCTTCGCCGGTTTTTTCGCTGACCCAGGCGTACTTCGCCCCTTTCCCCTCGGACGGTCCGTCGAAGGTGACCTTGGTGTCCGGGTCCATCTTCAGCCACGGGGACCATGCCTCCCACTTGCGGAAATCGTTCACCTGGGTGAAGACGGCGGCAGGCGGGGCGTTCACGGTGGTGGAGCGGCTGATGGTGAAGTCGGCCGGCTGCATCGCGATGACCGCGACGAGCACCACGAGGACAACCAGCAAGGCGAGAAGGATCTTCTTGAACATGACCGGGAGGGGAAGGGATGGAGTGACGGTGACTCAGGGGACGACATTGATCATCCAGGCGACGCCGAAGCGGTCGGTGACCATGCCGAAGCAGGGGGACCAGAAGGTCTTGCCGAGCGGCATGGTGATCTGCCCACCCTCCTTGAGGGCATCGAAGATCTTGTGGGCGTCCGCCTCGGTGGCGGGGTTGAGGGAGAGGGACATGCCTTCGAAGGTCGGGCCCTTGTCGCCGGTGCACTGGCCGTCGGAGACCATGAGGATGCTGTCCCCGATCTTGAGGCTGCCGTGCATGATCTTCTCGCCATCGGGAGCGGGGCCGTCGCCGCAGGGCTCGGGGCTGTCCTTGAAGCGCATGAGCATCTGGACTTCGGCACCGAGCGCCTGTTTGTAGAATTCGACGGCTTCTTCACAACGGCCGGAGAAGCCCCAGAGGTACGGTTCGATTTTCATCAGTGGTTTGGATTGAGGAGTGATGGTTTCAGGCAAGCGACGAGCGGGCTGCCAGGAAAAGGACAGTCGCTGTCGTTTTTTTTGAGGAAGGGGCGCGGGATCAGGATGGAGGGGATTACCGATCGGGGGACCGGCTCAGGCCTCGACGATGGTTTTGAAGCCGCCGTAGGCCATTTTCTTGCAGTCGAAGGGCATTCCTTCGGGGCCGCACATCTCGTTCATCCGGGGGTCGGCCATGACCTTGGCGTTCACCTCGTCGCGGTGTTCGCGGGATTTGTAGGTGATGTAGGCGAAGACCACGGTGTCGTCCGGGCCGGCATGGGCGAGGGCGGGGAAGGTGAGCACGTCCTTGATCTCAAGGTCCTCGCCGACGCATTCACGGTACTCGAGGGCACCGTATTCCTTCCAGATTTTCGAAGCCTGCTCCGCGATGCCGCGGTAAACCTCGATCTTGTCCTTGGGCAGCGGCAGCACGAATCCATCAACGTATAGAGACATGGGTATTTTCGGGTTGGTTCTTATCCGCGGGAGGCGGGATACGGGTTTCAGGAGAATCTCATTTCTCGACTTTCCCCCAAGGGATCTCGCGGCGCTTGGCACCGAGGGCGTCGCGGCGGCGGGTGAACTCCTTTTCCTCGGCCAGGAAGGGTTTGCGGGCTGCGAGCCATTCCGCTTGGGAAACGATGCGGTGC
Organism: uncultured Haloferula sp.; assembly: GCA_946481625.1. The sequence continues at coordinate 14,453 of CAMLOZ010000015.1, forward strand.
GCGGGAGTTTTCTTGTCGTTCCGTTCGATGGTTTGAGTGGTCATGGCGAGGTGTTTGAAGGGATCGACGAACGGGTGCCCCGGATCTGGACAGGGGGGATCGATTTTTTGAGGACTAGCAACTTGAGGCAGCGAGGACAGGAATCAACCGGGGATTTTGAAGCCAGCCACCAATCACTGATCTTACAATCACAAATCTATTGGATCCGCAGATCGACAGCTACAGTGGATTCCATGACAACGGCCATCGAGGTTCTTACAAGGATCGCCCGCCTGCCGCGGGGTGGATCTTCAAGCAGGTGATATTGAGCGCGCGGTGGAGGAGATGAGGAAGAAAGGGGCAGTGATCGAAGGGTCAAAGATCGTGGCAGGCCGGGCCTCGCAAGCCCGGGGCTCGGGATGCTTGCCACGCCCCTCGCCGTGGATAGGCTCTCGCTCATGGGCGAGCCCTTCATCCGCGTGCGCGGGCTTGAGCAGAAGTTCGGTTCGCAGCATGTCCTGCGCGGGGTGGATCTGGATGTGATCCGCGGCGAGACGCTGGTGCTGCTCGGCGGTTCGGGCGGCGGGAAGTCGGTCTTGCTCAAGCATCTCCCGGGGCTCATGCGGCCATGGAAGGGGAGCGTGGAGGTGGACGGCGAGGAAATCTCGCACCTGAACGAGCGCGAACTCGCGCCCTACCGCCGGAAGGTCGGGATCATGTTCCAGGCCGGGGCGCTTTTCGACTCGATGAGTGTGGAGGAGAACGTCTCTTTCCCGCTCCGTGAGACCGGGGTGAAGGACGAGAAGGAGATCGCGGAGCGGGTGGCGGAGGCATTGGAGATCGTGCGGCTGCCAGGCCAGCAGAAGAAGATGCCCTCCGCGCTATCCGGGGGGATGAGAAAGCGGGTGGCGCTGGCGCGGGCGGTGGTCGGCCGGCCGGCCTGCGTGCTGTACGACGAGCCGCATGCGGGCCTCGACCCCATCACGGCGGATTCGATCGATCACCTGATCAAGGATCTGCAGCGCGACCTCGGGATGACCAATGTAGTGGTCACCCACGAGATGCGCAGCGTCTTCCACATCGCGGACCGGGTGGTCTTCCTGCAGGAAGGCCGCATCCACTGGGCCGGCAGCCCGGAGGAACTGAAGACGACGAGCGACCCGGTGTTGCGGCCATTCGTGGACGGGGATTCCGGCGAGCCCTGGAATTGATCGCCCTTGCACCGGCCGGGCGGAATGGTGATGCTTCCGCCGCATGGGTGAATCCACCAAAAAGACCGAGCTCTGGGTGGGCGTCTTTGTCTTCATCGGCCTCGCGCTCCTGGGCGGGCTGATCGTGCAGTTCGGCCGCTTCGGCGACCGCCTCCGCGGCAAGTACCAGCTTGT